>JAOUPN010000100.1 GCA_029879905.1 Nitrospira sp.
CTGCCCTGTATCGGGTGGCCATCCGGAGTGTCGAGCAAATTGTGCAGGACATATTGAAGGAATTTGGAGCCGTTCCGGGAGATCTCAAGCAAGCGGTGTTTCACCAGGCGAACGGCCGTATTCTTGGGCAAGTGGCTGATCGTCTGGGAATCGGGCAGGAAAAACTGTCGTCGGTCATCGAACAGTACGGCAATACGTCATCGGCCTCGTTGCCGATCGCACTTGATGCGGCGGTTCAGAGCGGGAGTCTCGTCTCCGGCGATCTTGTCCTCTTGGGTAGTTTCGGCGGAGGTGTCACGTGGGGAGCAGGTCTGCTGCGATGGTAGGTGTTCGGTAAGAGGACTATGTTGTCTGACGTGAAGGAGTATGTGCAGTGATGTTCGGGCTCATCCCCAAGGAAGAAGCGTTTTTCGAGCTATTCAAGCAGGCGGCACATAACGTCATCGAAGGGGCACGTTTGCTCAAGGATATGATGGAGCATTTTCATGACGTGCACGATAAGGCCAAGCTGATCAAGGAAGTGGAGCATGTGGGGGACGGTATTACACATGACATCGCCTTGCGTCTCAATCAAACATTCATGACGCCGCTTGATCGTGAGGACATCCACGACTTGGCCAGTGCACTGGACGACATTCTCGATGCCATTGAGGCCGTCGCGGATCGGGTGGTGATGTACAAAGTCGAGAAACCGACCGATGCGGCGGTACGTCTTGCGGATATTTTGCATCGGGCATCAATGGCCGTTGCCCGGGGCATTGATCGAATCGATATGTCCCATGACGAGGTCAAGCAATACTGTGTCGAAGTGAACAGCTTGGAAAATGAAGCTGATCGTGTCTCCAGGGATGCCATCTCGGAACTCTTCGACAAGGAGACAAATCCGATTTCTGTCATTAAATGGAAAGAAATCTACGAAACGTTCGAAGACGGAGCCGACCGTTGTGAGGATGTTTCGAACGTGATCGAGCGGATTGTGCTCAAGCAAAGCTAGCCGCGTGCGTCTCCCGTTTCAAAGTGGTCCTCGTTTACCCTGAGTTGCCATGACGGTTTCAGCGTAAATGAAGAGGGAAACTGTTCCCGACGCATCGGGCTAAGAGGCAGGGGCGATTGTGCCGGAACTCACCGGGCTGTTGTTGATCACCATCATTTTGGCGCTGTTGTTCGACTTTTCGAACGGGTGGCACGATTGTGCCAATGCCGTGGCGACGGTCGTCTCGACTCGGGTGCTCAGTCCGATGTCGGCGGTGATCATGGCCGGGGTGTTGAACATTGCCGGGGCGTTTTTCTCCACAGCGGTGGCAAAGATGATCGGAGGCGGCATCGTCCATGCCGAGGCGATTACGAGCCAAGTGGTGGCTGCCGCGATGGGGGGAGCGATTATTTGGAATCTCGTTACCCTAGTACTGGGGCTGCCGACGAGTTCGTCTCATGCGTTGATCGGCGGTCTGGTCGGGGCGGCTGCCGTTCACGGTGGGTGGGAGGTTGTTCAATTCAAGGGGTTACTCTCCGTGCTGGAAGCCATGATTCTCTCCCCTCTGTTCGGCTTCGCCATGGGATTTCTGATTATGGTGGCCGTCAGTTGGGCGTGCTTCCGGGTCCCGAGAGGGATTGCCGCTAGACTGTTCAGCCGGTTACAGCTGTTTTCCGCGGGGTTCATGGCGTTCAGCCATGGCGCCAATGATGCACAAAAAGTCATGGGTGTGATCACGTTGGCGTTGGTGGCTTCCGGTCAGCTCGCAACGAACGAAGTGCCGACATGGGTGATTGTCGCTTGTGCCTTGGCGATGGGAGCCGGAACCATGGTCGGCGGATGGCGGATTATACGGACGTTGGGGATGAAGATTGCCAAGCTTGAGCCCGTGCATGGGTTCGCCGCTGAAACAGGCGCAGCGACAGTGTTATTATTTGCCGCTCAAATAGGCTTGCCCGTCAGTACGACCCATACGATTACGTCGTCCATTCTTGGGGTCGGATCCACGAAACGCCTGTCTGCGGTACGGTGGGGACTGACCACCAAAATTCTGTATGCCTGGGTCTTTACTCTGCCCGGAGCGGGAGTGCTGGGAGTCCTTGTGTATCTGTTACTGGGGTCACTTATGTAGCAGGATGCGAACACATCCGTCAGCGAAGTGCTTGCATCGTTTTGAAACACGTGAAGCGCATCCGACCATCAAATTTCGGGTTTCTTGTCTGGTGAATGGTGCAGAGCACAACGTCTTCCCGAAACGCGCGATTCGAAACCCGGAACGCAGACGTGAGATACGAGCGAGCTTGACGAGGGACGCTACCAGGGAATCCATCGCAAAGAAAGCGGGCTAGGCTGGTAGTTGAGGCCCGTTACTGATCGGGAGGCGGACGACGAATCGGCTGCCTTTGGGTTCATGGGCTTCCACCCACACCTGTCCTCCATGTCCTTCGACGATATGCTTTACGATAGCAAGTCCCAATCCTGTTCCGCCCAACTCCCGTGAGCGGGCCTTGTCGACTCGATAGAATCGCTCAAAAACACGTGGCCGGTCCGCCTCAGGAATGCCGATCCCGGTGTCCGATACCGTCAGCTCAAGCGCGCCGCCGGTTGGTTCGGCGGTCCGCGGAATAGGGGCTTCTCCGGCGCCGACGGTGATGGTTCCTCCGGCCGGTGTATATTTGACGGCATTATCCAGCAGATTCGTCAGGACTTGGACCAGCCGATCTTCATCCCCTTCGGCGGCGGGCAATCTCGTATTGATTGAGGCGATGAGTCGATGCCCCTTCTTTTCGGCGAGAGGTTTGATGGTTGAGAGGGCTCGGTCGATCACTGCATGGATATCGATCGGGTCTGAGCGAAAGGAGATGCGTCCCGACTCTATTCGAGACAGTTCGAGCAGATCTTCGATGATGAGGTTCAGTCGGTCGCTTTGTTTGAGGATAATGTTGAGAAAGTGTGCCGTCATGTCGGGGTTATCCATGGCGCCGTCCAGCAGGGCTTCCACGTAACCCTTGATAGAGGTCAGCGGAGTTCGTAATTCATGGGAGACGTTGGCGACAAAGTCCTTGCGGATGGTTTCCAGGTGTCGTAGCTCCGTCATGTCGTGACACACCAATACGATGCAGGCCTCATTGTCTCGCTCGCCTCCGGCGACCGACGCGTCGATGTGCAGACATCGATTCGTCAACGGCAGGACAATTTCCACTTCTTGGTTCTTCCTCGATCGCAAGATTGCTTCGACCAATTCATTGAGCTGCCGATGGCGGAATAATTCCGCAAACGGCCGTCCGCGAGCTTCGGCACGGGAGATGCCGAAGATACGTTCCAACGCGGGGTTGATTTGCAGGATATAGCCACGGCGATCCAAGACCATCACGCCTTCCACCATTGAGGTCAATACCGCCAACAATTGTGCGCGGTCTTCAGACAATTCGCCGATCTTGGCGTGTAGTTGGTCGGCCAGTTGATTGAGTGTGGCAGCCAAGAGTCCCACTTCGTCTTGTGCCGAGGTTTTGATGGGAAGGGTTTGAGTCCCTGAGGCCAAACGTTGTGCCGCCTGGGTGATATCAGAAAGCGGTTGAGTCACGCTACGCGCCAGCCAGATCGTCAGTGACAGCGCGGTCAGAAATGCGATGCCCAGCGCGATCAGAATATTGTGGGTCAATTGCTCGATGTCGCGTTCTAGGAGGGACATCGGAAAGCCGACGCGAATAATAACGGGAGGGGTCTGTTCGGAGCGTGTCATCACTAACGCCCGATACATGGTCCGTTCTCCGGTCGTCTGGCTGGTCCGAATGTCACGGCCATGGCCTGTCGACAGTGCCTGCCGGATTTCCGGCCTGGTCCGGTGGTTTTCAATACCGGGAAGATCTTCGTCGAGGATCGCGCTGTCGGCAAGAACTGTCCCATCCGCGGCGACTACTGTGATTCGGGCCGATGCGCGAGTTCCGATATCACGCACCATGGGTTGAAGCTGTGATGCCGAAGGCAGTTGATCGGATGAGAGAAACAGGGGGTGGAGACTATATTCCGCTAATTTGGCTGTTGCTCCGAGATTATCGCTCAGCTGGACCAGGTGTTGGCGCTCCAATGATCGTACGGTGACGATCCCGGCGATAGCCAGGCTGCACGCGACTGCCAATAGCGCTCCGAACGTGACTTTCCATCTGAGCGGCAATGTCATAATGCGAATAGTAAGGGGTAAGGGGTGAGGGGTGACGGGAAAACACGGTGTTTGGAGACTGATATCATACGTTTCCTGCCGGCTCTTTCAGCTTATAGCCCAGAGATTTGACCGACACGATTGCGTCCTCGAGTAACGGTAGTTTTTGCTTGAGTCTACGGATGTGGACGTCGACGGTTCTGGTCGTCCCAAAGTAGTCATATCCCCACACGGTGTTTAGGAGGACATCGCGCGTGAGTACGCGGCCAGGATGCTGGAGGAGGTGTTCAAGTAAACCGAACTCTTTTGCCGTCAAGGGGATTTCGTCTTGCCCAAGACGAACTTCGTGCCGTCCAAGGTCCATTGTCAGGGGGCCATAGTAGTATTGGCCGGTGTCGGCGGTGGATGTTCGCTCCATTCGGCGTAATAAGGCCTTCACTCGTGCCGTCAACGCTTTGGGGCTGAACGGCTTCGTCACATAGTCATCCGCGCCCAGTTCGAGCCCGATCACCGTATCCGATTCCTCGGCTTTCGCCGTCAACATGATGATGGGCAGCATGGCCGTCTCGGTTTTTGCGCGGATCCGCTTACAGACATCGAGCCCATTCATCTCGGGCAACATCAAATCCAGGACCACTAAGTGGGGTTGTTCCTGCGCGACCTGTTTGAGGCCTTCCAGGCCTGTCATGGCTGTGACGACTCGGAACCCCTCTTTTTCCAGGTAGAGTTTGACGAGTTGCAGGATGTCTTTTTCGTCCTCGACGACAAGGATCGTTTTGGGGGGCATGATTCCCATCAGACCCTGAGCGTACGGGGGAGGAGAAGGAGAGTCAAGTGAATGGGTGAAGGGGAAGGAGTGAAGGGTGAGGGGAGGGAGACGCAGGAGGGCTCCACGGAATCCATCGCTTACTTGTAGGCGATGGCTGCGCTGGATGGCCCTGCCAGGTGAACGACCTCAAAACGTGTAAAGCCGACCTCGCTACACCATCGGCGGAAGTCTGCGCCGGAATAGTCGAATGCATCCCCGAATTCGATCAGCATGTTGAGTGACATCAAGAGCCCCTGCACGTTCTCGCGCCTGGCATCATCGATCAGCGCTTCAATGGCCACCAGCGCGCCGCCCGGCGGTAACGCGTCGTACGCCGATCGGATTAAATGCATCTTTTTCTCCAGATTCCAGTCGTGCAGAATCATGCCCATTGTGATGAGATCGGCCTTCGGCAAGGGGTCTTTGAAGAAGTCGCCGGCTGCCGTATGTACACGAGTATCAAGCCCAGCGGCAGCGATGTGCCGCTTTGCGATCGGTTCCACCACCGGCAGATCGAAGCTGGTGCAAGTGAGGTGAGGGTGTCGCTTCGCCGCTTCGATGCTGAGCAGTCCTGTCGCCCCGCCGACATCACAGAGGGTCTTGAAGGTCGAAAAGTCGAATTTCTCCGCAAATGCCTCGAAGTTGGGTCGAGAGATGCCCGTCATGGCGCCCATGAATTGCTCCAGCCGGACTTGGTCGGAGTAGAGCTCCTCGAACATCCCCTTCTGCCCGTGGCTGACCTCATTCTGTGGTCGGCCGGTCCGCAAGGCTTCCGGTAGATCATTCCAAAATTTGAACAGTCGTGCGTTGAGCATGACGAGGATACCGCCGATAAAGCGAGGGCTCGCCGCATCCAGGAACATCGCTCCTTCCGGCGTATTGACGTACTGCGCCTCCGGTCCGTCTCCCTCGCGGTCGAGAAACTTCATGGCCACCAACGCATCGAAAAAGTCAGGATTGGCTCGCGCGTGGAGTCGGAGTTCTTTAGTAAGTTCTGATCCGGTGAGTCGACGCGCGCCGAGGGTGGTAAATACCCCCATCTCAACAGCCGTCAACAGAACCTTCGAGCCCCAGAAGCCAAAGGCAGTTTGCAAAATAGAAGAGGGATTCAGCGGAGCAGTCATGTCGCAGTCATTCTCTTGTCGTGGTGTGGGGTCTCAGATATTGAGACCATCACTGTCTTACATGCCTGGGACTATACCATAAGCACAAGCGACGTACATGATGATAGTCTAGAAGCGTAACGAATGTTTTTAGCATCAGCATGATGATCGAGATAATTGAATGGAATAGGCGGCATCAGGTTACGGAGAGTTGCCAAGCGAGAGAGTTTGGCTCTATGGACAGCAGGGCGGCGGGAGGCGCTGGAGGATCGCGGTGTAGAGCCATTTGGCAAGAGCAAGACTCTGCTGCGTCTCTGCCATAGAGGGGACGATACTGTCACCTGGGTAGCGGAATTCCCAAGCGAAGACGGTGAGTGGGATAACAGGATGCACTGTGTCTTTCAAGGTGGCATCAATTTGCAGACACATGCGGCCCAATTCATCAAGGTCGTGGGTCTTCTTAAATGGGGTGTCGTGTGCGGTCAAAAAGGCTTTTAGTGCTTTCTCGACTGCTTGCTGGCAATGGAATAAGGCATCTTCAATGAGCGGGGGGTCAGCTTCCAAGTCAATTTGGGCGCCACGCAGATCATTGGCGGACTTGGTCAGCCATCCTTTGACGATTGCAGCCTTCTCAGGCTGCATAGAGTAGCACTCCTTCTCGCTCGACCGTGGCTGGTAATGAACACACCACGTGCCGCTGCCTCTCAAATTCGTCGTGTGTGAGGACCAGCACATCTTTGGCGACTCCGATGCCGAGGAGTGCGTTAAACGCGGTTTGATCTCGACGATAACGCGGCAGGGCTGAGCCGGGAATCACGACCAGTAGATCGTAGTCACTGTCCGGTCCTGCATCGCCTCGGGCCTGCGAGCCAAAAAGATAGATTCGCTCAGGTGAGAGGGCAGTTACTAGGCGTGCGACCATTTGCTCAACCACTGAATTGCTTGATCTGACGGTCATGTGTCTGCGCTCCAATTGCGTGGCGATTATACCAACTCTGCTTCCGATGTCTCAAATTCTACGCGATTCCCTGCAGGCGCAAATCTTGATAAGTGCTGGCCTTGCCGGTAGACTCGCATGCCAGAGGAGTATTGAGGTTCCCGTGTCATGCTGAATGGGCAGCATTGCAGCAGGCGTGATTATTTTGGCAAACAAATGCAACACGGGCAGGACCTTGCCAAGCAGCCGGTGTCTGCTTTCTCCAATTTGGTTCCTCGACTCATGACTGATCCACGAGTTTGGCAGGTTAGCGATGCCGCAATCACCTGAACTCGCTGGTGGCGAGGGGTTCACTTTCGAGGGCGACGCGGCTGCGTTCTATCTCGCCGCGCTGTTAGCCGAGGCATATGCACCTGGCGTCGATGATCGAATTGTTGTCCGCGTGTTGGTTCAGCAGCGCGACTTCGGCGAACCGCTCGATGATGTAATCGTCGACTTTGAAGATATCGCAAAGAACCCCGCTCGTCTTAGTCTCCAGGTGAAGCGTTCGCTCACGATCAGCGAGGCGAAAACGAACACCGACTTTCGCGAAATAATCCGTGACAGTTGAGCCACCCTCAAAAAGCCTGATTTCCGCATCAACACCGACCGCTACGGGGCAGCAGTTGGCATGATCACCCCTACCAAAGAACGAGCACTCAAGACCCTCTGCGATTGGGCCCGAGAAAGTCTGACGACTGAACATTTCGACGCTCGCTTTGCAGGAGGCGGTAATGCCAGTGACGATATCAAAACGGTCAAGAACGACGTTGTTGTCTTACTGGAGGAAGTAGCAAAAGGAACGTCGTGTACAAGTGAAGAAGTGCATCGGTTCCTTGCGCACTTTGTCCTCATTCAATTTGACTTCCTTCGCGAGGGTGCCACTGATCCTCCTGATGCCATTAATCGCATTCGAGATTGCCTCGCACCAGGGGACGCTGGCAAAGCCCCCCTAGTCTGGTCGCGGTTTGTTCAGCTAGCCCGCACATCAGTTGGCAAGTCAGGCCATTTTGATCGCGCGCGGCTGGTGCGCGTGATCACCCCTGTCGTACGTCTTCGTGGCGCGACATCCTTGCGA
The DNA here is from genome assembly GCA_029879905.1 of Nitrospira sp. Taxonomy (GTDB): domain Bacteria; phylum Nitrospirota; class Nitrospiria; order Nitrospirales; family Nitrospiraceae; genus Nitrospira_D. Next base: position 8,099 of record JAOUPN010000100.1, read on the forward strand.
CTGGATCTCGACAAGTTGACGGAGCTCTCAAAGAGTTACGCGAACCGCATTCCTGACGATGTTGGCGGAATAAAGCTCGACCGAGCTTCGCTCCTTGAGAGCCTGGACGCCAAACTCATCACGGCCCGTGTCGTCCAGGTCCGTGGCCTGCCGGGGAGTGGCAAATCAGTTGTGGTGAGGCGCGCAGTCCAGCGTGCGCTGGAACGTGGGCCAATCCTCTTTCTCAAAGCCGAACAGCTCGAAGATACCAGCTGGATCAGCTACGCGACATCGCAAGGTCTCTCGGGTTCCCCCCTAGAGCAACTTCTTGTGGAGGTCGGGGCCGCCGGCACTCCCATTCTCTTCATCAATGCAATCGATCGCATTGAGAAGGAGCGCCAGCCAGTCATCCTCGACGTGATCCGTGTCATCGTGGAGTCGCCGCTGCTCGATAATTGGCGCGTCGTTGTCTCCCTTCGCGACACTGGCATTGAAGTGCTTCGCAATTGGTTGGGCGAGTTCCTTGATGCCTTGAAGGTCGAGACGCTTGAAGTTGGTCAGCTGACCGACCAAGAGGCCGAGACGCTCGCGAACGCCAAGCCACACCTAAGACCGCTTCTATTTGGATCAGCCCAGGTGCAAGAGATCGTCCGACGACCATTTTTTGCGAAAGTGCTGAACCAGAGTTACGTGGCTGACCCCAGTGTCCCGACATTTCCGCCCCGATCTGAAGTCGATCTGATCGAGAATTGGTGGCGGCGGGGCGGCTACAACGAAAGCGGCCAGAGCGCAATGGAACGTCAGCGCGTCCTGCTCGATTTGGTGCGTATTCGTGCCCGCCAGCTTAGTCAGCCGATTCGTCTTAGCGAGCTCACCTCAGTCGCACACATCGATGACCTAAGATTGGATGGCATACTCCAGAATGCTCGCGAAGGGATTTCTGTCCGCTTCGCTCACGATATCTTCTTCGAGTGGGCCTTCTTCCATGTCCTGGCCGATCGTGGGCCCCAATGGATGGAAGAGATTAAGGCCTGCGGGGAGCCGCCGGCGTTAGCACGTGTCGTCGAACTTGTTTCTCAGTGGGAGTATACGCGGGGAAGAGATTGGCGGACGTACCTGACACAAACCGAGGGTTCTGACCTTAGATCACAATGGTTGCGCGCGTGGCTGGTCGGTCCCCTCGGAACTGCGAGGTTCAAGGCTGATGAGGACCAGTTCGAGACCGCCGTTTTTGCGGACGACTTCCGGCTTTTTAGAAAGGTGCTCGTCTGGTTTCAGGCGGAGAAAACATCCCCAAATCCAGGCATCCTCGCTGGGGCATTCTCACAGGAGCAACGCCAGCGATTTGCTTATATTCTCGGTTGGCCGTCCGATTTCGCCGCGTGGCGTCGGCTCATCGACTTTATTCTACGACACATTTCAGCCATTCCGCAGAGGCTCTATCCGGAAATCGTCGGAATCTTCGAGGTGTGGTAGAACGCCCTCGGCGACCTGCGAAATTCGACATCCCACGCTCTTCTACAACAATGTGCTACATGGCTTGCCGCGATCAGTACTACCCATGAGCCTGACGGAAACTCTGCGTACTGGGAGAAGGTGCTCGACTTGGGCGCCTTCCGAAAATCTCTAGGCCAGCTTCTCTTAAGATCGTCGAGAGCCGAGCCGACTTTTGCGGCCGATTACTTGCAGCGGGTCATCAACTCGGAACGCATCCGCGACGATGCCTTTCATGACATCATTGCCTTCTCTCCCATTCTCGCCCAATCGCTGCCCCAGTTGGTCGTCCAGCTTTCACTGGCGTTCCTGCGACAGGAGCTTCCAGATGAGCAAGTCGCGCGCGAAAAGCAGCAACTTCGTCGGGCTGCCGAATGGCGTAAAGCTGTTCTGGCCAAGCCGGAAGCAGAACGCACACGCCAAGAAAACAATTTACTTTCGATAGGGCCTTCCCTGCGAACCATCGGCGATTTCGACCACCACGACTGGCGAAGGTTATCGATCCACGACGACCACCGAAGCTTCTGGCCTCCTTCGCCGCTTCGAGAGCCCTTTCACTCGCTTTTTCAATCAGCACCCGATGAGGCACTGCGGCTCCTTCGGGAACTCTGCAATCATGCAATAACCGCGTGGCGACAATTACAGCATCACTCACGTGATCGCGGCGGCACCCCCATCCCGCTCGAATTGACCTTCCCCTGGGGCACCCAACGGTTCTGGGGCACCGACCAAGAGTATCTGTGGTTTCGGTCGACGCGGGCACCGAAAGCCATCGGCTGTGGATTCATGGCGCTTGAGGAGTGGTGCTTCGCTGAGCTTGCGCGTGGCCGGCCCGTTGACGAGCTGATCCAGCAGATCGTCAAGGAGAACGAATGCATCGCCATCCTGGCATCGCAGCAATGCTCGCGATCCACACTGAAACGGTGTCTGAAGTAACATTGCCACTGGTTACCTCACAGCGTCTGTTAGCTGCAGACTATACCCGAATGGGGCAAGACCTCGCCTCGACTGTGAATCTGATCGGTTTCACAAGCCAAACTGACAAGTCACCTACTGAGGCGATCTCAAAATCAAATGCCCGACCTGTCCGCA
>JAOUPN010000459.1 GCA_029879905.1 Nitrospira sp.
CTATGTGCCCGCACTGAATTCCATCTTTAAAACTGAGCCGTTGGATGCGGAGGAACTTGTTGTCTGTCTGGTACTTTCGAGTATCGTATTCTGTGCTGTTGAGGCGAAAAAGTGGGTGATGAGACGAGGTTGGCTACCATGGTCATAACGGCGTTTGCTGTAGAGTGTGGATCTGTGGTCGGCAAAATACTGCAGTAAGCGAAAATTGTCTTCGTGCATATGTTATGTGTATAGGTGCACGAAGAGGTTGTAACGGTCTATGTTGTGAGCACTTGTATGCGGAAGGGGTCGGATGAGTTATCGGTCAATGAGCTGTTCAACGGTTCCGGCCGGGAAAACGGCAATGTCGATGGTGGACATGAAGCACTAGTGGGTATAAAAATGAAAAGCGCTTTGTCGTAAGTGGTCGAAGCAGGTAAGATTCACAGCATGCTATGAGTATGCCACAGTCCGAACCGTTTCCTTGGAGGAGCGTGTGATACATTGCGAGGGGAAACTATGATCTACCTGCTCTCGGAAGAAGGGCGGAATGCCCTGCGAAAGATTGCAGGGCGATCTGTGCTCTATGCGTTCGATTTCGACGGCACCTTGACGAAACTGTCTCCACAACGGGGAAACGTAAAACTCTCCCCCATTACACACGAGTGGTTGCGTGAACTTGCCCGACGCGGACCCTGTGCCGTGGTATCGGGACGTGCGCTTGATGACCTTGCCCCACGATTAAACGGCGTCGTGCCGTATCTGATCGGAAACCATGGAATTGAAAGTCCGCTCACCGGTAGCGATGGACTAAAACCGGTGGAACACATTTGCCGTGAATGGACGAAACGATTGGACGGGGACCTTGGAGAACGGCTCAAGGATATGCCTGTTGAGGTAGAACCAAAACGGTATAGCCTCACATTGCATTATCGAGGCGCCGACGACCCTTCTGTGGTCGAACGTGTCCTTACCCCGTTGCTTCAGGAATTGAATCCTATCCCGGAAGTGATTATGGGGAAAGCGTCGATGAGTCTCTTGCCGCCTGGGAGTGCAGGGAAGGGTAAGGCAACGGTTGCGCTTATGTCACATTTGCGTTGTGAAGGGCTCTTTTTCATTGGTGACGACACGACGGATGAAGATGTGTTCTCGCTGACGGAAGGGCTCGTCATGGGAGTGCGCGTCGGTTTCCATGCGGAGTCCAAGGCGGGATACTACGTTAAGTCCCAAAATGAAGTGGAAGATGTCCTCAGGTTTCTCGTTCATCGTATTGATGGGACGCCGGAAACGAATGGTTCGAGGTAACGTGATCGGAGAAGGTTGAGCCCCACGACTTGCGGCTACTTCGCTGAGCCTACTCCGCTGAAGTAGCCCACCGGCTACGAAGGCTGAAGAGGTTCGGTTACAAAGGTCACACAGCCACGGCTATTTTTTGTCATGGGCAACACCTCGCAGAGTAATTGTGGTTTCCTGCGGAGGCGGGTGAACGGCGATGGCCTGCATGCGTATGCAGGGTATGCCTTCTCTCAACTCGATTGATCGTCGAGCCTATTCGAAAATTCTTCGTGCCAAACCTTCCGCCGGTATTCTATTCTTGACCCTGTATTCTATAGGGGGTGAGATAAGGTCTCCAGTCGTCGTATGGAGGGTGACTGCAAGAGGCTGCGAAAGACTCACTGGAATTCCTCAAGCCATTACAAATCTCAACATGTGAGACGTAAAGGTGAAATGGGGGGAATATCATGCCTGCAGGAATTTCTCGCATCATGTTTTATGTTTTACCTCTCACGTTTCACGGATTGGGGGACCAACGCTCGCAGACTCTTTGAGTAGCATGTCGGTGGGAGCAGCATCAGATGAGAAAACGTGTCGGTTGACATCCATTCTTGCCACCGGTAATAGAAGTATGCACGTGCAAGGGAGCGTCGATCATGACAAAGGGTGTGTGGGTGGTGCTCGGGCTGACATTGCTGGTCGTGGCAGGAAATGTCGCGATGTTGTGGTCTGTCCTGGACTCAGGTTTTAGCGCGAAGGAACAACCGGCGGAACTCGAGGTCGTAGTTGCGCGTCAGCTCAGGCACCTGGCAATGCCCAAAGCCCAGAAGCTGATGGAGAATCCCGTTCCCGTCTCGGATGAGGTTCTTGCCGAAGCGCGGGTTCACTTTGCGGATCATTGTGCCTATTGCCATGGGAATGATGGAAAAGGTGAGACTGCGGTCGGGCAGAACTTCTTCCCGAGAACACCCGATTTGACTGAAGCGGCAACGCAGTCTTTTTCCGACGGGGAGTTATATTATATTATCCGCCATGGAGTGCGATTTACCGGAATGCCTGCATGGGGGAAAGATAATCCGGAGCCGGATCTCGAGAGTTGGACTCTGGTGCACTTTATTCGGCATCTGTCCGACATTACGAGTGAAGAATTGAAAGAGATGGAGAAGTACAACCCCGTGAGTCAAGCAGATCGGGAAGAGGAAGATGAAATCGACCGTTTTCTACAGGGGGAGGAGATTGAACCAGGCTCGCACGGACATCATCATTAACTGAGGTGAAACATTGATCACTACGGCAAAGTATATAGGACTACTGGTGTTGGTTCTGATCGTCACCGTACCGGCAATAGCCGATGCGCATGGGAAAGGAAAGCATGTGTTAGGTACGGTTGCCGCCCTTGATGAGGCCGAGATTCAGGTTCTCACGAAAGACGGAAAAACCGTCTCAATTCAAACGGTCGCCGAGACGAAATATCAGAATCGCGCAAAGGACGGGGGCGAGACCCTTCCGCAGGTCGGTGACCGCGTGGTGGTCGATGTCAAAGAACAAGACGGGAAATTGACGGCCACGCAAGTCAAATTTTCTTCTGGTGCGACAGAACAGAAGCCGTAAGTGGATGATGTCAAACGGCTGA
>JAOUPN010000460.1 GCA_029879905.1 Nitrospira sp.
GAACCATTGTGCAGATAGGGCGCTGTTGCCCAAATGCCGTCGAGTGGACGGCCTTTGTATCGATCACCGAAGTCCTTTCTTCCAAAGTCCGAACCCCACCTGAAAAAGGCGGTAATGGTTTCTTTGATAAATGCCAAAGAGTCGGCGATATGACTCCAACTCAGCGCAATATCTTTGACGACGGGACCTGCGGCAACAGCGACTAACTCTTCCGTGCCATCGGCTTTCCGTAATTGGCGATGGTCGGCATTATCAACCATGTTGCTGTCGGTTTTGAGTTCTTTGACAGGAGTCATGGTCATTTCAATGTATTTGAGCGGCTCCGTTCTCTCTTGTTCTGCATGGCAACCGACGCATTTCTTTTTAAAGACATCCTCCCCTTTTTGGGCCTTCTCGCGATCGATCGTGCCGAGAATGTCTTCTGGCCATGTGGGAGAACGAAGTTTGGACACGAGTTTTTGTAGCGCACGCTGATTGTCCAATTGAATAGTGCTCGGATCGTCGAACCAGCCTGCATCCGGGTCGTACTCTGCAAACGCACCAATGCCCTGGACCGCATTTCGGACCATTGGGATGGCCGGGGAAACACCGTCCCACTGTGTTTGATTATGGTGAGAGGTGTCCCACAGAAACGGGAAACTGACCGGAGCGTCATTTTTTGGCGTGCCGACTGGTTGAGTGTCGGACATGAAAATCATCTGATTGAAGATCAGGCCTACGGCGTCCAATCGTGCAAACCCTGGAGGTGTGGGAGGATTGTTTCGGTTATGCCACATGTCACGTTCAATAACGACATGCCCCAGCCGTTCAAGCAGTGCCTTGTCCCATTCCCTAGGAAAGTTTGCGGCGTAACGCTTGAATTTGTCCCCGTTCTTGACCCCGTCTTCATAGGTCGCTCTGAGCGCGGCTTGAAGGTCCCAGAGAAATTGGTTGACGTCAGCCATTGAGGGTGCGCCATCGATACGGATCTTTTTTTCTTGGTACTCGATTTGAGTGGTATGGCATGCCGCACAGGTGACCCCCAGCCATTCGCCGCGCCAGACTTCTTTCCCTGATTGGATACTGTTGATGGCGAATCCCAGCGGCCAGTCCTGGAGATCATGGTCTACATCGGAGTCCTGATCTCTATCAGTCTGTTCCAATGTCAAAAACCGCCATCGTTCGAAATTGGTACGCGTGAAAAACTTGTCGGTTGAATTCGGCATTTCCAAGTGTTTGATGAGGTCATAGGGGGCGATTTGGCTGCCCTGATTGGTGGTATAGAACCGGACTTGGTCCGACTTGTCCCAGCATTGCTGGAGGTTAATGTGTCTTCCGCTCGGATCCGGCCACGGTTGGAGGTTTGTGAGGCAGGAAGTCGTCGTGCAGCCGGTCAGTATGAGAAGCAGGGCAAACATAGCCCCCAATCGTCCTAGGGTAGGCTTCTTCAGCTTGAGAAGAGAGGGGGCCATTGGCGGTCTCCTTATTTTTGATGGAGGCATCAATGTATCGACGGTCTTCTGAAGGTGCGAATTGTGCCCGCTTATACCATAGATCCTAGTCCTTGTCGTCTGTGAAACGAGGATGCAGGGAAAAGTTTGTCGATACCTCGTTGAGGCAGGGCTAATCGGCTCTATTGTACATGGGGCTGTTCGGCTGAGATCGCACGATCGTAGCGGTGCCTGAGGTTCGGTGAAGGGAGGGCGGTCATTGTGCCGTGCATGATGGATATACGTGGAAATACGTATAGTGTAGGGCGGAACAAGGAGTTGTCGTGGACATGTGGCGAGGGGCGAAGTATTCACGGTCCCATAGTTTGTGTTAAATAGAATCGGTATAAGGTACCATGGGGTCTCTGTGGTTTCTGGCATCTTTGAGGGATTTGAGCTGCGTAGAAGAGAATCATTCCAGATAGAAAAAGGAGAGCGAGGGATATGGCCAAAAAGCTGTCGCCGCCGGAGATCATGAGGAATCTTGCCATTGGGTATTGGGTGTCGCGTCTGGTCTATGTCGCCGCAAAACTGAGGTTGGCGGATCTGTTGAAGAGCGGTTCACGGACCGTCGAAGATTTGGCTGCTGCTGCCGCTGTGCAACCGGAAGCGCTGTACCGCCTGCTCCGTGCTCTGGCCAGTGTCGGCATCTTTGCGGAAACGAAAGGCCGGAGGTTTAAGCTCACACCGTTGGCGGCTACATTGCAAACCGGTGTTCCCAACTCCATGCATGCCTGGGCCTTGATGATCAATGAACATTGGATGTGGGATAGTTGGAACGAGTTGCTCCATGGAGTGAAGACCGGGGAGATGCCGTTTCTCCAGGCGCATGGGATGCCTATTTTCCAATACCTGGGGACCCATCCGGAAGATCTGGAAGTATTCGGGGAGTCCATGTCCAGTATCTCTCGAACGGAAAATCCCGCGATTGCCGCTGCGTACAAGTTTCCCAAGCAGTCGACCCTGGTCGATGTCGGCGGTGGACATGGCAGCTTGCTGGCCACGATCCTGAAGGCAAATCCCCGACTTCAAGGCGTGCTGTTCGACCAAAGTGCCGTGATCGCCCGCGCTGAACAGGATCACCATGTGACGGCAAAGGGTATCGCCAAACGGTGCAGGCTTGAATCGGGCAACTTCTTCGAGGCGGTGCCGAATGGCGGAGATGCCTATATCATGAAATACATTCTGCATGACTGGAACGATGAGTCATGTGTGAAGATTCTGTCCAATTGCCGGACTGCCATGAACGAGAAGGGGAAAGTGCTGGTCGTTGACAATGTGATTGCTCCAGGGAATGATCCAAGTTGGGGCAAATTATTGGACATCCAAATGCTGATTATTGGAGGCCGTGAGCGGACCAAAGCAGAATTCGCTACATTGTTTGCAGCGGCCGGCCTCAAGCTCACCAG
>JAOUPN010000461.1 GCA_029879905.1 Nitrospira sp.
GTCCGGAGGAGAACAGCAACGAGTGGCCGTGGCACGTGCCTTTGCCTGTCGACCACCCATCCTATTGGCCGATGAGCCGACCGGGAATCTCGACAGTGCGACCGGCACACACGTCATTGATCTCCTGATGACGCTGCACCGAGATTATGCAACAACCCTGGTACTTGTTACCCATGATACAAATCTGGCTGCTTCAATGCAGCGAACCGTCGCGATGCGCGACGGGCGCCTGGAATCCGACTCCATGCCCTCCTCCCTTGATGCTCCCCATGATTCCCACTCGGATGACATGTCCTCACCGCTATCGTCTTCTTTGGTTTCTCACGAACCCGACCGTATGAGCGACCCGCGTCGATGACGTGGTTCATGCTGAAGATGGCTTGGCGAGAGACTCGCGCTGCCTGGCGTCATTTTCTCTATTTTCTTGTCTGCATTGCCGTCGGTGTCGGTGCATTGGTCGCTGTCTCCCTTTTTGGCGCTAACGTAGAAGGGACCGTCTCTCGAGAAGCCCGTAGCCTCTTAGGTGGAGACCTTGAAATCCAATCGTCTCGCGCGATGAGTCCTCAAGGCCAAGCGGTCTTGGATTCATTGCGGGATCGTGACATTGTGCTTACCCATGTCAGTGAGTTAGTCGCAATGGCGGCAAGATCTGACCGCCACGGCTCAGAAGGCTCGCCGACACAAATTATCGAACTCAAAGCAGTTGAACCCATCTATCCCTTGTACGGAGCCGTCAAGACGGAACCGAATGTCCCATTGCCGGATTTATTGGCAATGTCTGACTGTCGCCGTTCCGATGCACCATCAGTGAGCTCTTCAACAGCCCCTCAGACCACCACTCTGAAGTCAGAGCTCTCATGCTACGGTGCAGTCGTACAAGAGTCTCTGCTCATCCGTATGCGATTGGTTGTGGGGAACCCGGTGAAGATCGGACAGAGCCAGTTTGTGATCACGGGAGTACTCAGAACCGAACCGGACCGAACGGCGAATGCGTTCAGCCTTGGCCCTCGTGTATTGATTTCACAGGACGGCCTTCTCGCGGCTGGACTTGTGAAAGCCGGCAGCAGGATACGCGAGCGATATCTACTGAAAATCCCCTCGACGACTCCAGCGAATCCGCTGATGTATGAATTACGAAGGGCATTGGCATCTGACTCAGCCCGTGTGTCTGGTTATCGTGATGCGCAGCCGCAACTGAAGCGATTTCTTGACCAGCTTACCCGATATTTGGGGCTCATTGGACTCACTGCCCTGTTCGTCGGTGGCCTTGGGGTCGCCACCTCTATTCATGCGTTTATTCGGGAAAAGCTGAATACGATCGCAATTCTGAAAACGGTAGGGGCCGATTCATCTACGGTGATTGGAACATATCTTTTACAGGCTTTGATGCTTGGATCGGCTGGTAGCCTGATCGGGGTCGGTATCGGGATTGCCCTTCAGCAAGTACTTCCCTGGGTGGTTGCTGGGCTCTTATCCTCTAACCTCTTGAACCAGTTGGGCTTTGTCAGTGACCTGACGACCACCTCTCTCATTCCTCTGGCAAAGGGGTTGGCATTGGGTCTCCTGTCGACACTATTGTTTACCCTGTGGCCATTGTTGACGATCCGTGACATTCGACCTGCAATAATTTTTCGTCGTGATGTCGTGAACTTAGAGCCCGTACCAGACCGAGGCATCACAAAATGGCTGAAGTATTGTGGGCTCGACCAAACAAAGGGACTCACGGCGATTTTTATCGGGATGGGATTAATACTCTTGTCGATTTGGCAAGCCGGCTCATGGTCGGCAGGGCTTGTGTTCTTCGCGGCCTTTGCGACGGCGATTTCGTTGCTTGGTGGAGCGGCATGGCTGACAATCCGCTTATTGAGGCGTTGCCCACGGCCCAGTCATCTCATCATCCGACAGGCCCTCGGCAACATTTTCAGGCCTGGGAGCCAATCAGTGAGTATCTCCGTCGCCATCGGCATCGGCGTAATGGTGGTGGCGACAGTGGCGCTAGTGGAGCACGCATTGCTCCGTCAAGTCGGAGATACGCGACCGTCGAATGCCCCAACATTCTTTTTTATCGATATTCAGCCGGATCAGGCAGAGGGATTTGCACGTCTAATCCACAACCATCCCGGCAATCTTATCCCGGAATTGACACCCTTGGTACGATCCAGACTCTCTGCACTGAACGGCACGCCGGTAAAGCTGGAGGCGACCTCTGCCGACGAGGAACGTGATAACCAACCAGATGACAGGAATGAACGACGTACACGGTGGTACCTGTCTCGTGAGTATGTACTCACGTTTCTGGAGGACCTCCCCAAAGATAATGAGATCATGAGTGGCCGGTGGTGGAACCAAGGACAAGCCTTTGACAAACCACTGATTTCAATTGAAGAAGAAGCTGCAAGACATCTAGGCTTAACAGTCGGTGATACCGTGGAATTGGATATCCATGGCATACCGTTCCTTGCCGAAGTCAGCAGTATCCGAAAGGTGGAATGGGGCAATTTCTCCACGAATTTTTACATGATTGTGTCACCGGGTGCGCTGGATGGCGCACCAATGACCTATGTAGCTACGGTCCATGTGCCGATAACGGACGAGGTCTCACTACAAGAAGCCGTGGTTTCAGAATTTCCTAATGTGACGGCGATCAACATAGGAGATGTGCTTGATACCTTTGCACAAGTGCTCGATCGTCTGTCGTTGGCTATCCAAGCGGTGGCGCTTTTTTGCGTCCTGTCGGGGGCGCTCGTGATGGCGGCCGCATTGGCGGCCACACGATATCGTCGTCTGTACGAATCGGTTATTTTTAAAGCGCTGGGTGCGACACGATCGGTACTGACGCGCATATTTGCCTTTGAGTACGCGA
>JAOUPN010000101.1 GCA_029879905.1 Nitrospira sp.
CAACTTTCACTTGATACACGGTCGCCTTCTTGGTCTCGGGTTCGTTGATGCAGTCGCCTGAGCCGAGATTGTACTCCCAACGATGCCATGGGCAGGTGATGGCACATCCTTCGAGATCTCCTTCACCGAGCGACCCGCCGCGATGCGGGCATTCGTTATCGAGCACATGAAAATTCCCGTCCACATTGAATACAGCCAGCATCTTTTCATTCACTTCCACGACTTTCCCCTGTCCCGGCTGCACCTCTGCCTTCCCTGCGACTCGAACAAACTCGGCCATTACCAACCTCCTTTTGGTTAGAATAATCGGCGATTACGGCTTGTCGGATGGCTGCGTGACCTTCTTGAGCAAGCTTTCAATGGACGGCCCGCTCTTCTCCGCGCCCCCCAATCCATCCATAAGCTTTTGCGCGATCGTGCGAAAAGCCTCGGCTTGGGGTGATTTCGGATCAGCCACGACGATCGGCTTCCCGCTGTCCCCTCCGCCACGAATGGCTGGATCGATTGGGATACGCCCAAGAAACGGCACACCAAGCTTCTCGGCGGCCCGCTCTCCGCCGCCGTGGGAAAAAATCTCCGTCCGCTCGTTGCAATGCCCGCACACGAAATAGCTCATATTTTCGATGATGCCCAAGAGCGGCACATTGACCTTCTGGAACATCGCCATGCCCTTCCGAACATCGTACAGTGCGACCTCTTGAGGCGTCGTCACGGTAATCGCGCCTGCCAATGGGACCATTTGCGACAGCGAGAGCTGCACATCGCCGGTGCCGGGCGGCAAGTCGATCAACAGCACATCCAGGTCTCCCCACAGCACATCTCGGAAAAACGCTTGGAGATACTGATGGACCATCGGACCGCGCCAGATGAGAGGAGCCTCCTCCGGCACCAGAAATGCCATAGAAATGAGTTTCACACCGTGGCTTTGGGCCGGCAAGATTTTTCCGTCTTTCTGTTCCGGACCTTCGGTGCTCCCCATCATCATCGGGATATTGGGCCCGTACAGATCGGCATCCAATAACCCGACGCTAAGCCCTTTCTGTGCCAACGCGCAGGCAAGATTCGATGCGACGGTCGATTTGCCGACTCCGCCTTTTCCGCTGCTCACCGCAATCACCTGTTTGACGGTGGGAACTAAATTCGGGATTTCTTGTGGTTGTCCACTCTGCTGATGTTCATCGGCCATGAATTCATCCTCCATCGCTGATCCGGCTCATATGCCGCTCCAAGCAGCGGCAGGCTACGGACATTCACCCAATTACCGCCTCATGATAAGCGATGCGGTCATGGAAAGAAATGGGCCGGACGGGCTATCACTGACGTACCGATCGGGGAAATCCTGTCCTACAGCTCAGACCTTCGAAGAGTCAAGTCGGCGGAGATTCGTAGCCCAACCGAACAATGACAACGTGTAGATGATCCACTTTGACGGATCGAAGTTGTACCATTGTAGGCCGTTGCGGTAATCCCGGGCATAGGTATGATGATAATTGTGATAGCCCTCACCGAAGCTGACAAAGGAGATCAACCAGCTGTCGCGGCTGCTGTCCTGAGTCCCGTAGGGCTGCGCTCCGACCATATGGCAAAGTGAATTGATGGTAAAGGTCGAATTGAGCACCATGAACATTCGGAACAGACCACCCATAAGGAGCCCACTGATCCCACCCAGAAATGTGCCGTGCCACCAGAAACCAAGGCAAAATGGGAGTATCAAACCGGAGGCGACGATCGGCCAATAGTAGCGATGCTGCCAGAGCACCACCGGATCACGGCGAAGCCGGATTTCGTATTTACTCACGCGATGCGGCGTATAGTAGAACAACCAGCCGCAGTGGCTGTACCAAAATCCTCTGGTCGCATTGTAGGGATCTTCGTCTGTGTCCGTACGGGCATGATGGCGGATATGGTCCGCTCCCCAGGTCAGTGCCGAGTTTTGCAGGGCCCACCCGCCGGCGATCAACGCCAGGCGCTTCACCCAGTCGGGGCAGTCGAAACTTTGATGGGCCACCAAGCGGTGATAGCCGACCGTGATCCCCATCCCCGTCACGATGTACATGACAAAGAAGTGTATCCAGTCAAAGAGGGTATAGCCGATATAATAACCATATAGCGGAATGCCGACGACCGTGGCCGCGACGACGGCACAGAACAGGATAAATGTTGAGTAGGAAAAACCTGATGTTCTGAGCTGAGCGATCTGATCCGTCTGGTCCATCTGTCCTCTGACTGCAATTGGAGAGCGAGATCCACCATGGCAACCAGGCTCCAGTGGAGTCCCACGGCTTACCAGCCATAATCCCTGCTATGCTTTCGGCGACACCTCGCCGAGACTACCCTACCACAGTCGTTCAAACACGACGAAGGTTTGAAACGAGTCCTCCTTCGCCAGGGGTTCTATGGACAGCCATGGCTTCTTGCGAAGGCGGGTGGACATGCTGCAGAGGACGTACTCTAGCGAAACCGGTATGTGGTTTCAACCCGTATCGAGCGTCGGATGGTCCGTCCTACGGCAATTGAGCGTATACTAGCAAGTTGTTGGCACGCTCTTGTCATACCCTTCTTGTAGGCGTTGACGAAACGTTGCAGATGGCACCGACATCCCCCACAGGATGCTCAAAAAGGCCGTCCTCGCCCTGTGAGGCGTGGTACGTCAACCGTGAACGGTTTCGGAACGTCATGCGTCGGGAGTGCTGTTCTTCACCGTTTAGGGATCACCTTTCACGGTTTAAGGAAACGACGGCGGCAGGACTGTTCGACATCCTGCCGGCGATGGAAGCCAGGAGGACCGGCCGGGAGGACGTATGACGACAAATCGGTCAGAGCTCGAACCAGCGATACTCCGAATCGGCGAGGATCTTGCGCGGCGTTCTGCCGGGCATACGCCCTCGATCTTCGAGGGACGCTGGTGGTCCCAATCCGCCATCAATTTGGCCATGAAGGATGCCACGTTCAAAGCGCGTCTCTTTCGTTTCATCGACGTCCTGCCCGTGATCACGGATGATGAACGGGTCGTTTCCCTCGCAGAAGAATATTTCGGCGGAGCAAGCCATGAGCTCTTCGGGCTGCACTGGGGGCTGAAAGCGGCCGCAGCAACAGGACTCGGTGCACGATTGACCGGCAAATCGATCCGTCGCCAGATCGAGCACATGGCCAAAACATTCATTACCGGCGCCTCGGTGGAAGAAGCGGTCCCGATTTTGAGCAATCTCTGGAAAGATGGTCGTGCGTGGTCCGTCGATCTGTTGGGAGAAACCACCGTCAGCGAACAAGAGGCCGACCGCTATCGCGATCATTGCCTAAAGGCGTTGACCGAATTGGGTCGTACCGCGTCTGCCTGGCCCATCTCTCCTCTGCTTGAGCAAGATCACCTTGGCCCCCTTCCGCGCGTGCAACTCTCACTCAAAATTTCAGCGCTCTCTTCCCGACTGGCCCCTATCGACCCCGATGGAAGTTATCGGTCAGTGGCGGCTCGTTTACGGCCATTGATCGATCGGGCGCTCTCGTTACCGGCCGGTTTGATCTTCGACATGGAGCAGGCTGAGACAAAAGACCTGTTGATTGAGATCTTCAAACGCCTCTTCTCCGAACCGGCCTATCGTACCTATCCTTATGCCGGTCTGGCGTTGCAAACCTATCACCGGGATACAGAACGTGACATCCAGGATTTGATCACATGGACGCGCACAAGAGGAGCTCCCATTACCATTCGATTAGTCAAAGGTGCCTACTGGGACTCGGACACCGTCCGGTATCGGCAAGCCGGATGGCCTGTGCCGCTCTTCGAGGACAAGGTTGAAACAGACGCCAATTATGAACGGCTGATTCGCGTGCTCTGCAACCACGCCGGCATTATCCGCCCCGCGTTCGGCACACACAATTTACGAACTCTCGCCGTCATCGAGGCCGTCGCGGACACCGCCGGATTACCGTCCGATGCGAGAGAATACCAAATGATCTACGGGATGGCCGAACCCTTTCAGCAGGCCATGGTGAAACTCGGCCGCCGTGTCCGACTCTATACCCCCGTGGGATTGCTGTTGCCCGGCATGGCCTACTTAGTCCGACGGCTGTTGGAAAACACCTCGAACGAATCGTTCCTCCGAAAAGAATATGTGGAATCTCAACCCTTGGCGCAACTTCTCGCTCCCCCTGACGCACCTCCTTCCCGGCATGACCACCCGACAACATTGAGCCTGCAGGAATTCTCCAACGAACCGCATAGTGACTTTTCCCATGCCGATGTCCGCCAGGCCATGCGGCACGCAATTGATGCGGTGCGGAAACAATTGGGGCGCCGCTGGGTAGCAGAATCCCCTGACCTTCCGATGACTGGCCCCTGGCTGACATCACAAAATCCTTCCAGGCCTGATGAGACGGTAGCCTTCGTACGAACTGTGTCGGCTTCCGATCTCGATCCGGCGATCCGACGAGCGCAATCCGCGCTTCACGACTGGCGACAATGCCCGGCCGAAGAACGCGCGCGCATTCTCTGCAAGGCTGCCGACGCGATGAGCCGACGGCGCTTTGAACTCGCCGCATGGGAAATCTTTGAGACAGGCAAACCCTGGCGTGAAGCGGACGCCGATGTCGCAGAAGCCATCGATTTTCTCCGTTACTACGCCGATGAAATGCGCCGATTGGCACCCCCCATGCGATTGGGCCACAGGCCCGGCGAATTGAATCACAGGATGTACGGCCCTCGCGGCGTTGCTGCCGTGATCGCCCCCTGGAATTTTTCGCTCGCCATCCCCACCGGCATGGTCGCAGCAGCCTTGGTCACCGGCAATACCGTTCTTTTCAAACCATCGGAACGATCTCTCCGTATGGGCCTCTTGCTGACGGAATTGCTGATATCCGCCGGAGTACCGACCGAAGCCTTGATATGCATCCCCGGTGGACCGGAGATCGGCCGAGCACTTGTTGCGCACCCGCATATTTCAACGATCGCCTTCACGGGATCAAAGACCGTGGGACTCCGCATACTATCCGAAGCCTCACGCGTGCATTCCGAACAAACCATGGTCAAACGGGTCATCGCGGAGATGGGCGGGAAAAATGCCATCGTCGTCGATGAAACGGCGGACCTCGACGAAGCCATAGCCGGTGTCATCGCGTCGTTTTCAGGATATGCCGGTCAAAAATGCTCCGCCTGTTCACGCGCAATCGTGCATCGTACGATCTATGACCAATTCATCGCACGATTGGAGGAAGCCGTCATGAGTCTGGAAATCGGCGATCCGGCCGAGCCTGCCACGAGGGTAGGACCGGTGATCGACGCGCGCGCACAGGCCTCGATTCAACGTTTCATTGCCGAAGGCCGGAAGGAACACCGACTGCTCATCCAACGGTCGGTCGAGCGGGAAGGATACTTCGTCGGTCCGACCGTGTTTATCGATGTCGAACCCGGGCATCGGTTGGCGCAGGAGGAAATCTTTGGGCCTGTACTCACGGTCATCAAGGCCGAAAGTTTTGCTGACGCGCTACGAACGGCAAACGGCACCTCGTACGCACTCACAGGCGGTGTCTATACCAGAAGCCCGGCCAATCTCGCCATGGCCCGAGAAGAGTTTGATGTGGGGAACCTCTATCTAAACAGACCGATTACCGGCGCGATGGTCGGCCGACAACCGTTTGGGGGACATCGATTCTCCGGAGTAGGGGCGAAAGCCGGCGGCGAGGACTACTTAACCCAGTTCATGATCACCCGCATCGTCAGCGAAAATACGCTCCGACGAGGATTTGAGGCAGCTGAATAGCTTTTTCCGGCATGGCAACGGATTGACCCAATGACATTGGGTCAATCCCCCTCTATTTCTTCACCTCGTATTGTTCAAGTTCTTCCATGATCTCCACCACGACTCCCCGGTCTTCTTTGACCCCCGCTAACTCCTGACGCTCCGAATATTTCACGAGGCCGACGCCCTTTGCGAACCAGGCTGTCATCACATCAAACCCCGAAATCGTGCGGCGAGCGGACGACAAATGAATACGCATGGTCATCTTGGCTTCGACTTTGACCGTATCCGTAAAGGTCCCGGCCGGAACCGTCACGGTTTCACGACCGATCACACTGCTCCAACCCTTCACGTCTGTTTTTTCATCGACACCGTCACGATCCATGTCCGTACCGAAATCGAGATTGCTCCGATCAAACTGTTCGAAAGAAGACGGCACCTTCAACGGGAATCTGAAGATCTGATAGGGGGTAATCTGCTTTTCCAACGGCGTGCCGGGATGAGATCCGTAATAGACAATCCCGGCGCTATCGCGCCGATAATAACTGTCGGCCGGTCCGTGATTGCCGGGGTTGGTGTCGTGGAACACCGTCACTTTCACACCTTTGATGGCCTTTGTCCCCTCCACAGTCGACACATTGGTAAACAACTTGTTCTTGATGATCTGGAGCGGCCCCTCCGTAATCTGTCCCCGATAGGCCCATCGGCTTCCCGGCGTATCGGGGAAATAGTCGGCGGATTGTTCTATCGTGGTCGGCTCTTCGGCGCCGAGCGTTGCCGGCCCTCCGAACAATCCCATCAACACACCCAATCCCCCGACAAGAAGGCCCATCGCCGATCTCGATATCTGTACACCCATCATACACAGCCTCCAGCCATCCAAGGGGATGACGGTACCATACGAGTCGCAAAAGCGGCAAGCAAACGACATGTCCGGCACATCCCTCCCTCCTGCTTGCGTTCACCGTCGTCTCCTCGCATAATCCGAATTCCCATGGGCCGATCACCATCCAAGAAATCAGACCGTGCAACCCGGCCTCCGCCTGTAAAGACTCGCCCCGCCGTGCTGATCACCGGCGCCTCCGGCGGCATCGGCCGGGCCATCAGTCGAGTATTCGCCGCTGTCGGCTGGCACGTCGGCATCCACTATGGTCGAGATACGGCTGCAGCTGAAACGACGCTCCGACAGGTCGTGAAATGCGGCGGGACCGGCACCTTGTATCAGGCCGACATCCGCCGGTCCGACGATATCGAACGGATGATTGAAGACTGGCGTCGATGCGTACCGATCACATCGGCATTTATCTGCAACGCAGGAATCGCCGAAAGCGGATTGGTTGTCCGTCATGCTGAACACGTCTGGAACGAGGTGATCGACACAAACTTAACAGGAACGTTCCGCTGTCTACGCGCCATGGCTCCGGTGCTGCTCAACGACGGAGGGGGATCCATCGTCGTGATCGGTTCCCATACGGGATTCCATGGGGCTGTAGGACAAGCCGCGTATGCCACATCAAAAGCCGGCCTGATCGGCCTGGTGAAAACCGCGGCATGGGAATGGGGAGCGCAGAATATCCGTATCAACCTTCTTCTGCCCGGTTGGCAGAAGACACGACTGACGGAAGGGATCTTTCCTGAAGACACAGGATGGCTCGACCATGCCTTAGGGCGCCCCGCGTCCCTTGATGAGATGGCACGGACTGTCCTGCATCTCGCACAACTTCGCGACGTCTCCGGACAGGTATGGAGTTGCGACAGCAGACATCTCTAACCAGAACGTGTTATGGCGTAGATCATCAACTCGAAGCTTGCCCTATGAACCGTGGAATCTTCATCACCGGCACCGATACAGGCGTCGGCAAAACAGTGGTGTCAGCGGCTCTGACCATCGGGTTGCAGCGCCAAGGACGACATGTCGGCGTGATGAAACCGATTGAAACAGGAATCTCCGCTTCCAATGTGATGCGCTCCGATGCGGCGAGGCTCCGCAACCTCACCGCAAGCGAGATTCCGATTGAAGAGATATCCCCTTATCGATTCACATTGCCGCTGGCTCCACTGGCTGCGGCACAGGCAGAACGCCGAGTGATCGATCCTGGTAAGATTCGAAAGGCTTACCGCCTTCTGGCCGGTCAGTCCGACTATATGGTCGTCGAAGGCGCCGGAGGGGTGTTCGTCCCGATCGCTCCACGGATCGACGTCGCAGATCTGATTGCGCGATTAAGGTTGCCGGTGGTGATCGTCGGACGATCCGGCCTCGGAGGCATCAACCATGCACGGTTGACGATCGAAGCACTCCACCGAAGAAACATCCGAATCATCGCATTGGTTTTGAATCAAACCGTCCCGGTTCGCACAAAGACCGCCCGCGTCCAGGAACAGACCACTGTGGATTTGCTCCAAAGAACAGCCGGTGTGCCGGTTCTCGGTCCCCTCCCCTATCAATCCGATGTCACACAGCGATTCAAACATACGGTGACTCGGATGGCACAATCCGAGATCATCAAGAATCTGACGCAGCTGGTGCTGGGAATAGACGGAGAAAGTCACTGACGGTCGTTCGAACATCCGGCGCATTCAGAACGGCCGAAATCACCGCAACTCCGTCGGCACCCGCCTTGAGTACATCTTTCGTATTCTCCGACGTGATGCCTCCGATGGCAAAGACGGGCAACGTGGTCAATGCACGGATCTGAGTGAGTCCGGCAATGCCGACGAGCGGATCATGGTCCTGTTTAGAGCCAGGCGTATAAATCGGCCCGAAGCCAATATAGTCGGGCTGGAGTCTCTCGGCTGTTCTGACTTGTTCCGGATTGTGCGTGGAGAGTCCGATACATTTCTTGGGTCCCATGATATCCCGGGCATCTCCGTAAGGCACATCCGTCTGGCCGAGATGGACACCATCTGCATCAACAGCCATGGCCAAATCACAACGATCGTTCACAATGAATATGACGCCGAGATCCGCCGCAACCGTTCTCAATAAAGAGGCCTCTGCATAGGCCTCCTTCATCGAAGCGGATTTATTCCGGTATTGAAAAATCCGTACCCCCGCACCCGCAGCGTCTCGAAGAACCTCGGCAAGTGACCGGGTAGGACACACCGACGGATCGAGAATTACATAGAGACCGGAACGTGTTGATGGCGTCGTTCTCATGGGAATGACAGAGAAATTCTCACTAATGTTCTATGAGGGTCCGACTTGAGACGAGAGCCGAGTCTGCTCCAAGGCCTTTTGTGTGAGCAATCGAAAATGGGCTTCAAGCTCCTGCCTTGTCACCATGACTAGGAGCCAATCCGGGATCATCAATTCCGGTTCGACGACCAACTCGAAATCCGCACGCGTCTGTGTCCCATCGTCAGAGGAATACAGCATCCATACACGACGATAGCGTCTAAAGTCACCGTCTTTGAGATCGGTCACAAGTCTCCCCTCTGACACAACCCGTGTTTCCGTAACCAACCGTCGTTCACCGGGCATCAAGGCATGATCGATCCTGAGATCAACCGTTGCGATTCCGCTCTCAACCTGTATATCCACGATCCGCATGCGAACCTCAAAAAGATCCGGCCAATGCGAATAATCCGTCAACAGCCCTTGAATGATCTTGGTCCTGGCCGGGAACAGCACCTGGGCCGTCGCACGAATGCCGCCTCCTGAATCCGTACGTACCTCCAGCTTGGGGGAATCAGCCGCCGAGGCATATGAAGGCTCCTGTCCGATATAGAATACCAGCACCGCCGAGGCAGCCAGAAGCACACGACTCACTCCTCGGCACATTTGTGTATACGCTTGTTGCATTGAATACCCGGCCCTGCCTCTCAACCGGCAGACAACATCGCCGTTCTTGCCCTGTCCGCTCTCAGCGCCACGCGACGGCCCGAAACCATCACCCTGAACGCGAAAGGATTCTACGCGGACATCTCAATAGCCGCAAGGAAAGAGACTGTGTTACCTTTACCGCATAGCCGACCACCCTATGTCTCTTACTGAATCCATAAAACGAGAAGCCCGTCTTCTTGGCTTCGACACCGTCGGTATCGCACAGGTCGTAGAACAGGATGAGACTCCGTCTGTCGAGCATCCCACTTCCCCCGCCTCTCTATCTCAACTCCTCTTGGATCGTCTCACCGACTGGCTCGGGCGAGGGTACCACGGCACGATGGCCTGGATCAGTCGCACACCAGAGAAGCGGGCTGACCCACAACGAGTCCTGCCGGGATGCCGATCCATTATTTCTGTCGGGCTGAACTATCTGACCGACCATCAGCCCAACGAACAAGCAGGCCATGGCCGTATTGCACGATATGCCTGGGGGAAGGACTACCACAAGATCTTTGATGAGCGTCTTGCCGAACTCGAACAGCGCATTCGAGACCTCGCACCGGAAGCCCGGACCCGCGCCTACTCCGATACCGGTCCGATTCTGGAAAAAGCTTGGGCGGAGCAAGCTGGTTTGGGCTGGATCGGCAAACATTCCAACCTTGTCTCATCTGAGTATGGATCGTGGCTCTTACTGGGAGAAGTCCTTACCTCACTGGACCTGAAGGCCGATGAGCCGGCCACGGACCTCTGCGGCAGTTGTTCCCTCTGTATTCAGGCCTGCCCCACCGGAGCGATTGTCGAGCCCTACGTGGTGGACGCGACACGCTGCATCTCCTACCTCACCATTGAGTTGCGCGGCGACCAGACCGTCATTCCCGAGGAATTGCACCCACGCTTGGGTAACAAAATCTTCGGTTGCGACGACTGTCTCGATATCTGCCCGTTCAATTTACGAGCCGAGTCGACCCAGGAGCCGGCTTTTCAACCGACTCCCCTGACTCTCGCCCCT
>JAOUPN010000102.1 GCA_029879905.1 Nitrospira sp.
TTGCCGTAGCTCCGACGGAAGACGAATTGCTCTACCACCACGAGCTGCTGTCACTGGCCGTCATGCGCCCATCATTTCGCTATCTTCCGCTTGTTGCATCCACGGAAGAATCGGCTGTGGACTTGGTGATCAGTATGATCCGCCCCCTGGTCGAGAACGTGCCCAAGATGCACCCCATGCTGTGCGGGACCAAAGCATTTGTCCACCCGCTCAGACAGCACCTTGTCGAAACAGGATACGACAGAAAAGAAGTCAAGACGGAAATGTACGCCTAATTCGGCTACCGGCCATCAGTCACTGGGCGGATGAGGTCCGGATCAGCCTCCAATTCATAGACAATGACCTGTGACCGATAACTACCCTGCTCAATGTCCCTCACGAACGAGATTTTTATTCACGGCCGGAATCTCCACCACAATGTTTTGAGTGCCGTTCGGCACACATTGGCAGCTCAATCGTGACTGCAGGGTGGTCATCGGCGCCTCATCAAGCTGATCGTATTCGTCATCGGTACCTTCGTTGCAGCTTGCGAGTCCTTCTTTGACCACGACATGGCAGGTCGAACAGGCACAAACCCCTCCGCACACATGTTCTAAATCCACTCCGTTCCCCATCGCAATGTCAAGCAGACTGCCGGGAAGCCCTGTCTCACCGAAGGGAATCTGCGCCGGATTTACCGTGACCGTCGTCACGGTACCGTCAGGCTGGACGAAGGTTACAGTATAGGCCGTATTTGGCAATTCATACTCGGCCTTCTCAATATAGGGATTCGTTCCGCCCATCGACCCTGTCCTTTCTCGCGCTCGCGCGATGTGGAGCCTCGCAGCTTACGCCTACTTCGCCAAAGAAATTCGGCTTCGAAGGCCAGGCAACCGTGCCCCCTCTTGAATATTCGGAGATACCTCGCCGAGCCTACTCCGCCGAAGCATACTTCTCGGCTGCGAAGGCCGGGCGCCAAGGCTTCAGATGATACCCGCCTTTCTTCCATAACATGATCCATCCTCCATCACAGACGACTGTGGAGGACGAGTAGCCGTGACTTCCTGCAAAGCGGGCAAAGAAGTTGTTCGCTCTCGTGTTGACAGTCTAGAAATCTCCGTGCTATCGTTAGTGCGACTTGTTTGGTCGGAGATCATTATAGTCTCCGATTAGATTGATCGGCAATAGACATGTTGAAGATTTCAAAAAAAGCTGACTACGCGCTCATGGCCCTCCAACACATCGCCTCTGTGCAATGTGGGGATATCACACCAGGTCGTGTGGTGAATACAAAAGAGATCGCGGAAGAATACAACATCCCCCTGGAGCTCTTGGCAAAAGTACTCCAAGTACTTTCCAAAAACGGTTTGATTGAAAGTCATAACGGTCCCAAGGGGGGATATCTTCTAGCGAAAAGCGCGGAGCAGGTGACGATTGCACAAATTCTTGAAAGCATCGAAGGCCCATTGGGGCTTACCGACTGCCTGCATGAAAAAAGTGATGGTGAATTCTGCATGCAACGTGAACATTGCAATATCCGCACACCGCTCTTGAAAATACAGGACAGTATCTACCAATTACTCAACAGCATGACCCTGCAAGACATGATGAGCGGGACACCGCTTATTACGATTCAGTCGCCGTCAGCACAAGGAGCCGACAAATGAAGCTTCCTATTTTCCTCGATAACCATTCGACTACTCCGATGGACCCACGGGTTCTTGACGAGATGCTTCCGTATTTTGTGGAAAAATTCGGCAATGCGGCCAGCCGCAACCACGCTTTCGGCTGGGAAGCGGAAGAAGCCGTGAATCAAGCCCGCGAACGTATCGCCACACTCATCAATGCCGACACGAAAGAGATCGTCTTCACCAGCGGTGCCACGGAATCCGACAATCTGGCGATCAAAGGCGTGCTGGAAATGTACAAGGAGAAAGGCACGCATATTATTACGTCGTCCACCGAGCATCGCGCCGTGCTGGATACGGCGAAGTCGCTCGAAGCCAAGGGACTGGCGACGGTCACCTATCTGCCCGTCGACAAATACGGCATGGTCAATCCCGAAGACGTACGGAACGCCATCACGGACAAGACCATTTTGATTTCCGTAATGCTCGCCAACAATGAAATCGGTACGATCAACCCGGTCCAGGACATCGGGAAGATCGCAAAGGCCAAAGGCATACTGTTTCACTGCGATGCCACACAGGGCGTCGGCAAGATACCCGTCGACGTCCAAGCCATGGGTATCGACCTCATGTCGTTCTCGTCACACAAGATCTATGGCCCCAAGGGGGTCGGCGCACTGTACGTCAGGAAGAAGAATCCTCGCGTCCGGCTGGTAGCCCAAATGGACGGCGGCGGGCATGAACGTGGGATGCGGTCCGGTACCTTGCCTGTTCCTCTCATCGTCGGATTCGGCAAGGCCTGCGAGCTGTGCCGCGTGGAAATGGACACGGAGACGACGCGCATTCGGGCGATGCGCGATCGACTCCAAGCCGCTATCACCGAAGCATTGGAGGAAAGCTATTTGAACGGGCACCCCACCGAGCGGCTGCCCGGCAACTTGAATATTTCCTTTGCCTACGTCGAAGGCGAATCCTTGTTGATGGGCATGAAAGACATCGCGCTGTCATCCGGCTCGGCCTGTACCTCGGCGACACTGGAACCCTCCTATGTTCTCCGGGCGCTCGGCGTCGGCGTGGAACTCGCCCATTCTTCGATCCGTTTTGGTATCGGGCGATTCAATACCGACGAAGAGATCGATTACACGATCACCAAAGTCGTAGAGATCGTGACCAAACTGCGGGAGATGTCTCCGCTCTATGAAATGGCAAAAGAAGGTGTCGATTTAAAATCCGTCCAGTGGGCCGCCCACTGAAACACGACGTGAACAATGAAACGCAAGGCGTGAGGGGCCTACGAAGGACACTTCACGCACGATGAGAGGCGAAGGAGGACGCGATGGCATACAGTGATAAAGTCGTCGATCATTTCAACAACCCCCGAAACATGGGGAGTTTCAAAAAGGATGAAGAAGGCATCGGCACCGGAATGGTCGGGGCACCGGAATGCGGCGACGTGATGAAACTGCAAATCAAGGTGCAGGACGATACGATCGTAGATGCCAAATTCAAGACCTTCGGATGCGGCTCTGCCATCGCCAGTTCCAGCCTGGCCACCGAATGGCTTAAAGGGAAAACCGTCAAGGAGGCGGGGCAGATCAAGAATACGGATATCGTGCAGGAACTGAATCTTCCGCCGGTCAAAATCCATTGTTCCGTACTGGCTGAAGACGCCATCAAAGCCGCGTTGGCAGACTATCAGAAAAAGGCCGACACCAAGGCCGGAAACACTGAGTAACCACACGGCGAAAGGAGACGCGCACAGATGGATACCTCACACACGACCACACCGGAACCGATCGTCACCTTGAGCGAGGCTGCGATCAAAGAAATCAAACGGCTTATCAACGTGCAAGGCATCGAAACAGGCGGACTCCGCCTCGGGGTCAAAGGCGGCGGCTGTTCAGGACTGAGCTACACGATTAATTTCGACGAAACAATCGGGCAATATGACCAAGTTTTTGAGTTCGACGGGGTCAAAGTGATCATCGACGCGAAAAGCGCCATCTATCTGCAAGGCACGCAGCTCGACTATCACAAGGATCTCATGGGCGGCAATTTTAAATTCGTAAATCCGAATGCCAACAAGACCTGTGGCTGCGGGGAATCGTTCTCAACCTAAACGGACCGACGTGAACGGTTACGGCACGCACACGCTGCCATACCTCTTCCACGTGAACGACTGGAACGACCGATGGAACATCACACACACAGCGCCGGATCCCGCAATATTCAGATGGCCCGAAGCATGTGCTGGCATTGCCAGTCCGCGATGACCGGGGAATATTTCTGTGAACGGTGCGTCAAAGTCCAGCCGGTCTCGAAAGAGACGGACTACTTTACCTGTTTCGGCCTTCCGCGCCGATTGACGATCGACCCAAGCGCCCTGGAGGCGAAGTTCTACGAACTCAGTCGCGCATTTCATCCGGACTTTTATCAGAACAAGAGCGAGACCGAACAAACCATCAGCCTGGGCAATGCCGCCACGCTCAACACCGCCTATCGCACGCTCCGCGACCCGGTCCAGCGCGCAGAATATCTCCTCGATTTGGAAGCCGGATCGGTCAAAGAAATCCGGACATCACCGCCGGCAGATCTCTTTGAGGAAATCCTCAACCTTCAAGAAACGCTTGAAGCCTATCGAGACAGCGATCGTGACTCCCAGGAAGGCCTGAAGCTTCGTGCACAGCTCATTGAAGAACGTGAGGCGCTGGAGCGACGCAAGCAGGACATGGAGGGACAACTCCAGCAGCTGTTCACCGGCTGGGACACGCTCCAAGACCGTGCCGAAGCAACCAGCCAGGCCCGTACGGAACGGGACCATCTCCTCAAACAAATGCGCGAACTCCTCTCCAACCGAACGTACGTGAAGAGCATCGTCAACGACCTCGTCGAGACCATCGGATAACCTCATGGCACGTATCGTCGGCATTGACTTAGGTACCACGAATTCGCTTGTCGCCTACATGAACGACGGGAAGCCCTGCGTGATTCCGGGTCCCAGGGGGCGCGCCATGGTTCCGTCTGTCGTGGCCATGACGGATAACGGCTTGATCGTCGGAGACGCTGCCAAAGAGCACCTGACCCGAAACCCGGCCAGGACAGTCTATTCGGTCAAACGATTCATGGGCAAAGCGCTCGCAGATGTGCAAGACGAATTGACATACTTTCCCTATTCCTTGGCCGAACAAGGCGGCGTGATCCGCATCAAGCTCGGAGAAAAGACCTACTCGCCTCCGCAAATCTCGGCCATGATCCTGAAAGACCTCAAACATCGGGCCGAAGCGCATCTGCACGAACAGATTACCAAAGCCGTCATCACCGTACCGGCCTATTTCAACGACAGCCAGCGCCAAGCTACCAAAGACGCCGGTATGATTGCCGGGCTTGAGGTCCTGCGAATCATCAACGAACCGACGGCGGCATCTCTCGCCTATGGCCTTCAGGAGAAAACACAGGGCACGATCGCCGTGTACGATTTCGGCGGCGGGACGTTCGACATCTCCATTCTCAAGCTGAAACACGGCATCTTCGAAGTACTGGCCACGAACGGGGACACGCACCTCGGCGGAGATGACATTGACCGCCGGCTTGCCGACCGTATCCTCGCCGAAATCCAGGCCGCCCATGGAATCGACCTGAGCGCTCATCCCGATCATATGCAGACAGTCCGATTGGAGGCCGAACGAGCCAAAATACGGTTATCGGATGAACCGAGCACGCAGATTCTCATCGACCTCCCGAACAACGACACCCGTTTTACCTGGGAGTTAACACGCGATCGACTCGAATCCATAGCCTCGGACATCATCGACCGCACATTGACTCCATGCCGATCTGCGCTGAAGGATGCAGGGCTTTCCCCCTCGGACATTGATGAGGTTGTACTGGTCGGCGGCTCGACCCGCATGCCGCTCGTCAGACAGCGCGTACACGAGCTATTCGGTCAACAGCCCCATTGTGACCTCAATCCCGACGAGGTCGTGGCACTCGGCGCAGCGGTGCAAGCAGACATCCTGAGCGGCGGCACCACTGATATGCTGCTCCTTGACGTCACACCGCTTTCATTGGGCATCGAAACGATGGGCGGAGTGATGAGCAGCCTCATCCGCCGAAATACCACCATTCCGGCAAGTGCCAAAGAAATGTTCACCACTTATGTCGACGGACAAACCGGCGTCGATATCCATATTCTTCAGGGTGAACGAGAACTGGCACAAGATAACCGTAGCCTTGCCCGCTTTCGCCTCAAAGTACCACCGCTTCCTGCAGGCGTACCGCGCATCGAAGTCACATTTTTGATCGATGCCAACGGGATTCTCAGTGTCACGGCTACGGACATGCGGACCGGACAACGCCAGTCGATTGAAGTCAAACCGTCTTACGGTCTCTCGGACGGCGAAGTCGAGCGGATGATCGAAGACTCGTTCAAGTTCGCGCAGGAAGATGTGACGGCCCGCAGATTGATCGAAGCACGTCTTGATGCCGGAGCATTGCTGACCACGACGGAAAAGTCCCTGATGGAAGGCAGCCATCTCATTTCCGAAGAAGCCGTGACTGCCGTCCGTGCGGCATTATCGGCGCTCACGTCGGCAAAGGACGGCAACGATACCAAAGCCATTCGCACACACATGGCCGATCTTGAGCTAGCGGCAAAACCCTTGTCGGTTGCCATGCTGGACGATTCGCTCAAACGAAGTCTTGCAGGCAAGAAGGTCTCCGATATCACGTGACTCACACACTGCGTAATGAGCGAGACTGGCGGGAAGAGCTCGACAGGGTGAGGGATTCGGCCAGGCATGTCCCGCCCTTCGCGCACATCTCGTCTTTCTCACGCTGGCAATACGACACGAGGAGAAACACATGGATTTAAAATGGCAGGACGCTGAAGATATTGCGATTCGATTAGTCGAGGAACATCCGGAAACCGATCCCCTGACCATGCGGTTTACCGATATGCATGCCTGGATCGTCGCCTTACCGGAATTCAAGGACGACCCCCAAAAATCCAATGAAAAGATTCTCGAAACGATTCAGATGGCCTGGCACGAAGAGTTTCAAGACTCCAAATCCTGATGGGCCGCTAGCTTACAGCCCCTCCTCCTCCCACATCGGCTGCCCTTCGGGAATCTGATCCAGCTTATAAAAATCCGTCGGGTCTCCATGTCGGGACACCGCCCGTGTCGGTTCGCTTCCTTTCGTGAAGATCTCCACGACACCGGCCTGTTCTTCACCACCCTGTTCAGACTCCAACAAGCCCGTCGACTCGTCCACCTTGACGAACGTGACGCCGTCGGGAATTTCAAACGGGACGACCGGCAGTTGTTTGAGCGCCTCCTTCATGAAGCCGATCCAAATCGGCAGTGCGGCACGAGCACCCGTCTCACTGTGACCAAGCGATCGGCGGTCGTCGAATCCCACATACACACCGGTCACCAAATTCGGAGCCCCGCCGATAAACCAGGCGTTGACATAATCGTTGGTCGTTCCGGTTTTCCCGGCGATCGGGCGATTGAGGACTTTTGCAGCCTGCCCGGTCCCCCTTTGCACCACATCTTCCATCATATTGGCAATGAGATAGGCGGCTTCTCTGGACATCACTTCATTGGGTTCCGGCTGCTGTATCGACTCCAATACCTGGCCCGCACTATCTTCGACGGCTTTGATCACAAACGGCTCGACACGCATGCCTTGATTCAGAAACACGCCGTAGACAGCCGTCAGCTCCAGCAAACCCACCGACGACGACCCCAAACTCAAAGAAAGATCGGTCGGCAACGGGCTCGTCACCCCGACCTCTCGTGAAAAGTCGATGACGCTCTTAATCCCCACCTTATCCAACAACCTTACCGTCGCCAGATTATGGGAGTGGGCCAACGCATCACGCAAGCTCACCATACCGTGAAACTTCCGCCCGTAGTTTTCCGGCTTCCAAGTCTTGTCGTCTTCTTCCTGCTCATAGACGACCGGCGCATCGAGAATCTGCGTGGCAGGGCTCAACCCTTGACTCATCGCAGTGGCATAAATGAGGGGTTTGAATGCAGAGCCCGGTTGCCGATGCGCCTGCACCGCCCGGTTATACTCGCTTCGGGAAAAATCTACTCCTCCGACCATCGCTCGAATCGCTCCGCCCTTCGGATCGATCGCCACCAATCCTCCCTCGACGATCGGCATCTGCTCAAGCGTCAATTGCATCCCATCCTTATTCACTGTTTTAACCCCGACATCGATCACATCGCCGGGTTTCAAGAGCCGCCTGACATTGGGACTCATGACGAAATCTACAGCTGGATCAGATCCTTTCAAAATCCGCTTCGCCCATTCCATATCGTTAAAGGCCAGCTTTCCGGAGACCGACCCGACTTGCACCATGTAGTGGTCCTTCGCGACTTTCAACACGATCCCTTCGGCGATGTCGCCGGGTTTGCGCAGTTTGTCGTTTGCTGCAAGCTCGGAGGGCTGAAGCGTCCCCAAATCGACCTGGCGCTTAGGACCTCGCCATCCCTGACGCTTATCGACATCACGAATGCCGGCGGAAAACGCCGCCTCCGCAGCTCTCTGCATTTCCACATTCAAACTCGTGTGGACTTGCAGACCGCCTTTATAGACCATCGTCTCCCCATACTTCGCCACCAACAACTGACGGATATATTCGATGAAATACGGAGCGAGGTGTTCGCTCCCCGGCCGACGGAAATTCAAAGTTTCAGCGGAGGCCGTATCGCGCTCAAGCGCCGTAATGAATCCGGCATCCACCATTCTGGACAGCACGTGCTCCTGTCGCTTCTTCGCCCGTTCATAGGCTGAGAAGGGAGAGTAATTGCTGGGAGACTTGGGGAGCCCGGCTAAAAATGCGCATTCTGCGAGACTCAGCTTGGCGAGACCCTTGCCGAAGTATGATTCAGCCGCCGACGCTACACCGTAGGCACCTTGTCCAAAATAGATCTGGTTGAGATAGGTTTCGAGAATCTGTTCTTTTCCGGTGACCACTTCCATCTTATAGGCCAGAATCAGCTCCCGGATCTTGCGTTCGTAGGATCGCTCGGAGGACAGAAACAATGTTCGCGCCAACTGTTGCGTGATCGTACTGGCTCCTTGAACTCTCCTGCCGCCATGTCGAATATTCGTCCACGCAGCCCGCAAGATACCGACATAATCCAGCCCAGGATGCTCAAAGAATCGTGCATCTTCCGTAGCAATCACCGCTTGCGTGAGCATCTCAGGGATCTCGACAAGCGGTGTGAGGATTCGGCGCTCGATAAAGAATTGTCCGATGGGTTGCCGATCGTCTGAGTAGACGGTCGTGACCAGACTCGGCTGATAGTTCTCGAGCAAATCAAGAGAAGGCAGGTCTCTGGAGAAATGCCAAATGACACCCGCCACCGTCGTGGCACCGATGACGGCGCATACCAGAATCCCTGCCAACGTAAACTGCCACCAGCGCCAACGAGCGACGATGGCAACAAGCTGCTTCCCATACTGCCGAGAGCGTTCCCGAATTTCTATAAAGCGATCATCGCCCGGCATCCGAATTCAACTCCTGTTGTGGATTGGGGTCTACGAGGATGGTGGGGCCCCACGGCGGCATCGCCGTGCCCCCTCTTCACTCTTCGCTGATACCTCACCGAGCCTACTCCGCCGTTGTAGCTCACAGGCTACGAAGGTCGAACGCGTATCCTCCGAAGCCTTGACGAAGGAGGACACCCGCTACCCATTCCTCGGCCGGCAACCGTCGTTTTCTGCATAGGCGGGTGGAAACACCTTACAATGCGATGTGCGAAAACTCAAGCAAGAGACCAATCACGGACACTCACGACAATACCGACACCCCCGGAAACTTCGAAACCATCATGATCAGCGGCTCAAGATTTCCTCCTTGCCGACCGATGACATTTCCAGCGCTTGGCGATGTATCGGTCATTACAATCGGGGTAGGATCATTTTTTGAACGACCCCGCATCTTTACGGATTGCATCTGCATCGGGCGGCTCAAAACCCGACCAGTGAACACCCGACATGTATAAAGAGCCGGAAGAAGGTCCATGAAGATTGCGCCCTTGCCAGACAATGAAGACGCTCGCTTGGCCGAGTTGAGGCAGTACCATATTCTTGATACCCCGCCGGAAGAAGACTTCGACGATCTGACTGCGTTGGCTGCACAGATTTGCGGAACCCCGATCGCGCTGGTCAGTCTCGTCGATGAACATCGCCAATGGTTCAAATCCAAGGTCGGCATCGATGCGCCTGAAACCTCGCGTGACATCGCCTTCTGCGCCCATGCCATCCACGGCAAAGACCTCTTCGTCGTGCCGGACGCCGCCAGCGATGACCGATTCGCCGACAACCCCCTCGTCAGTACCGCTCCGGACATCCGATTCTACGCCGGCATGCCTCTGACCACCTCCGGTGGCCATGCAATGGGCACACTCTGTGTTATCGACCGGGTACCACGGCACCTGACGGATGCACAGCAAAACGCCCTCCGGCGACTCGGCCGACAAGCGGCTCGAATGATCGCCTTGCGGCACCGCCAGGAACGGGCCACGAACACCCTATTGGCACACAAGCATACGGCACAAACACAAACAGAGCTTCTTCATGCATTATCCCATGGGCTCGAAGGCATGGCGCTTCTCAACTCCGACGGCCTATTCACCTACATGAATCGCGCGCACGCCACCATCTATGGGTATCAGCCGGACGAACTCATCGGGCAGTCATGGAAAACGTTGTATCACACAGACTGGATCACCAAAATCGAACAGGAGTTTTTCCCGCTCCTTCTATCAACTGGTCGATGGCAGGGCCATGTCACGGGGAAAACGCAATCGGGTGAAGAAGCTACGGTGGAAGTCTCTCTGGCCCTGCTTCCAAACTCCAGCAACCCCGACCATTGGCTCCTATGTACCTGCCGCGATGTCACCGAGCAACGACGATCGGAAAAAGCACT
>JAOUPN010000103.1 GCA_029879905.1 Nitrospira sp.
CACAGGAAAGTCTCTGAAGACCCTTCATGAAGATCTCCTGAAACGGATTGAAAGTAAAAACGGTAAGAACGGACCTGTAATTACCGTACTTCTGGTGACGACATATGGTGGCTCATCAGGAGAAAGTCAGGAAAGCCGTATACGCGATCGCTATGCCATCGCATCCGCGCTCGGCGTAGCCTGCTATGCCCCTGTGCAGGAGGATCAGGTGTCCTATGTTGTGTGGAAAAGTGATAACAAGAAGGATCGAGCCATCCCGTACGAATGGTACGAGAAGGGGGCGCGTCTCTGTTCGTCCAATGATTCAGAACGGGCTGAAGCGGTTCTCGTGCTATGGGTGAGTGGCGAGATTTTGGAAAAACAGCCGATCAACGTTTTGCAAAGTCTGACAGAATCCTTGCGTTGTACAGTCGGCGGTAGCGGTGACGGGACGTCTGCTCGGTGCAACACGATAAACGGGCGGGAGGGAAAGCAAAGTAATCTGAAAGACCCTGTACGATTTAAAATTATCGGCCCAAGGGATTCCTCGAGCTTCGGTGATCTCCTGAAAGAAGCTTTGAGGAAAAAGTCTGACGCAAAATCGTGGGTCACTCTCAACGGGGAGATAGAGCTCTACTCCCCTTGGGCAACGGCCATGCCAAAATTGCTGATGAAAGAAGTCACGGACGAGCAGGATCAGTCCAAGCAGGGTGAGCCCGAGCAGGATCAGTCCAAGCAGAAGAACTGCGCCATGCTCGATAAGAGTCGGATTGAGCTCTGTCAGGTTTTGCTGCAGGCCGGCATTGTGCTGAAACACAGCATCGGGTCTGACGACCAACTCCTTATTACCATGACCGAGGAGCTTGAGCGCCGCCAGGTGAAGTTCGGGCGGGATATGATCATTCTGATCGGGGAATGGGATTCAGCCTATGGACGGCTATTGCCGGTCGAGTTTACCGCAGCGGTATGCCACCGGATTGCCAAAGAGGGCACCAAGTACGAACAGGTTATCAACAAGGACAGTTTACAAAAGATCAAAGAGAGTTGTTTGGAATATCCCGATGCAGTTGAATTCCAGCTCCAAGATCCATCCAAGAGGGAAGACGATGCGTTGAAGATCCGCCGGTACAGCTATCTACGAGGGTTGGATGGTGAAATGGCGGGGAAAGGGAAAAGCGAGGGGGGGAAGGCGAACGACACCAAGGAGGGGAAAAATAGTTTATTTGAGCGTGAGATGCTTGAGCGGCCGGTCGGCACGAGCCAGTTCGATTATGTACAGCGGCTGGCCAGTCGTATCGAGAGGGATGTAGCTGAAGAAGCAGACCTTCAACAGCATTTAAGAGCCAACGAGAAGTTTGGATATGAGGAAAGTCGGAAACCGGTTGCGGCGATCGGCATCTTAGGCAGCGATGCCTATGACGCTCTTCTTATGTTGCAGGCGTTACGGGAACGGTTTCCCGGGACGGTGTTTTTTGCGACGGATTTGGACAGCCGGTTGGTTTATGCGGAAGACTACCAGTGGACGAGAAATCTCGTGATTGCTTCCCATTATGGTCTTGAGTTGTCCAGGTTTTTGCAAAATGATGTGCCGCCCTTTCGCAGCAGTTATCAGACATCCACCTATTTTTCCGTCCTGCAGGCCGTGGGACATGTTCGTCCGCTGGACAGGTGTCCGCAGGAGAATGTGCAAGCTCCGTCAAGCCTGGGTTCTTACCCGATCGGATCTTCCTGTGGGTATCGGGCTGATTTGACGGTGGATGGCATGTGGTTCCGTACGGCTGAGCCTCCAAGGATTTACGAGGTCGGCCGGCATGGTGCGGTTGATCTCTCGGTGATGGGAGAAGGTAAGAACGGGAAGACTTTGCATCCGACTAGGATAGATCTCTCCAATGGGGAGTTTCAGGCAGACGGCCGCCGTCCTTCCGCTAAAATGTTCTACGTCACCATCAGTTTGTTCTGTTCGATCACCTTCATCATAGTTTGGATGAGGCCGACTACTCATCAATGGATGACACAGAACAAACAGCTGGCGATTCTCGGCGCAGCCTGTCTGTTAGGACTGATTGTTTTCATTGAAAAGATAGGACTCGAGTGGTTACTGCAAGGCCATGACCAGGGCGAGCCCTTTTTCTGGTTTGAAGGAGTCAGCGTGTGGCCGACGGAGCTCTTACGCGGGCTTTCCCTGGTGCTTGCGGTGGCATTGTTGGTGAAGGGTTGGAAAAGTCTCCGATCAAATGTTGATGCTATGTCTGAGGAATACGAATGTACTCCTCAAAAGGATTCTGTGCAATCTGAGGGATGGGGACGGGCCGCGGAGATAGCGAGGTGGGTGTTGGCGCCACGCGATCGCTCACATGATTGGCATGCCGGGTCACTCTGGCATCTCTATCGGGAGGCCGGTTTCACTCGTCACCGTCTCATGCGGCTGCTGATTCTGGTCGTGTTCTATACGGCTATTTTTATTCTGCTCTGGATCGTATTCGGTACCGAAAATTTTTCCGGTCCCTGCCGAGGGCTCTTCAGTTGTCGCGTGGATCTGATTCTGGTCTGGGCCAGTTATGCCGGTCTCACGGTGCTCAATCTGTTTGTGTTCGATGCGGTGCTGCTCTGCCGCCGATGGA
This sequence comes from Nitrospira sp., assembly GCA_029879905.1. Classification (GTDB taxonomy): domain Bacteria; phylum Nitrospirota; class Nitrospiria; order Nitrospirales; family Nitrospiraceae; genus Nitrospira_D. Next base: position 2,601 of record JAOUPN010000103.1, read on the forward strand.
TCGGTGCGTTGACTCAGGCGTCGAAGGGATGGCCGGCGGCCTTGACCGATCATCTTGGATGGCAGAATCAGGCAAATATCGACAAGGCTCAGGAGTTGATGAAAATCGAGCTGGTTGCACAACGGACCACGGTCGTCAATCGGCTGGTGCGGTACCCGTTTCTGATCTTGTTGATCATGATGGTGGCGCGCAACAGCTATTTTGACGATTGGCATTTCCCGCTTGTCATGATCGTCGGGTGGGTGATCAATGCCTTGCTGGCGATTGCGGCAGCGTTACTGCTTTACCGAGCGGCCGAACGGGCGCGTCAGGCCAGTTTGACGTATCTTAATCAGCATATTTTGAAAGCGTTGGATCGTGGCGACGGACATGACGGCAACGTGAAGCTGACTCGGCAGGTTGTAAAAGACATTGAGGGCGTGAGCCACGGCGCCTTTGTTCCCTTGTGGCAACAACCGGTTGTTGAATCCTCGTTCTATGGTGTCTTTGCAGTTCTCCAATATCTGTATTTAGTGTAAGACGCTGCATATGCGCGAAGCCCTGGTGGGCGGCATAAAAGTTCGATTGGCGGGCGGAATCGATGGCCACGGATCCGGTAACGGTCCGCTGGTCATGCTTCTCCATGGGTTCGGCGCACCGGGGGACGATCTCGTTCCCTTGGCGGAGGTGATTGATGTGCCGGCCGGGACGCGCTGGCTCTTCCCCGAAGGGCCGCTGTCGCTCGACATGGGGTTCGGCAACTCTCGCGCGTGGTGGATCATCGATTTTGCGCGTATCCAGGCAGATCGGGCCGCAGGCCGGATTCGCGATTTGTCGATTGAGACGCCGAACGGTTTGGCCTTGGCACGGGAACGTCTTCTGGTCCTGCTGAAGGATCTCCCACGGCAACTTCCCGTCGACTACAAGCGGACCATCATCGGGGGGTTCTCACAGGGGGCGATGCTCACCTGTGATGCGATGTTGCAGACCACCTATCCGTTTGCCGGACTCGTGCAATTGTCCGGCAACCTCTTAGCGCAAACGGTCTGGAGTCCGCTCATGCCAAGGCGGAAAGGCCTGCGGGTCTTTCAAAGCCACGGCACCCATGACGATATCCTCCCGCATATCGGTGCGGAGCGTCTTCGTGACGCGCTGAGTCAAGCGGGCGTAGCGGTGGAGTGGCATAGCTTCCGCGGCGGTCACGAGATTCCGGAGACCGTACTCCGTCGACTGGGTCGTTTCCTATCGAAGGTGTTGACGAAGTCATAACAAAAAATGTTTTTCAGTTAGACGCCGGAGACGGTGGGCCTTGGACAAAGATGCACCCACTATGGCTTTGAGCGTGGCGCGGACTTTTCAGCAGAAGGTGCTTCCCCCTTTGCGGCTCGGGCCAGGGCTTCTTTCAGACCGGCGGATTGAGGGTTTGACACCGTGTGTTTCATGAGAATGTCGGACGGCCGTACCTCTTTGCCGTAGTAGGTCCTATTGGCACCGTCCCAGGTATCGATTATGGCGGCATCAAGTGATACCCCGCCGAAGAGGCCTTTCGCACGGACAAAGGTGAGTAAGTCCGCGCTCAGTACCGCCGTGCCACCCTCGACGCCGACGCCGACCGGCCCCACCGCGATCGACACTCCGGCTCCGAGTTTGACCGTACTCGACAAGAGCGAATCCACTCCGCGCTGAGACATGGCAAGCAAGACGATCTCCGAGACTTGCAAGCCCGCCTGTAGCCCGCCGCTGGCGGTCCCGATGCTATAGAATGCCGGTCCGTGCCATCGGCCGGTCTTGGCATCCTTGGAGAACAATATGCCCCGTCCGCCCTCGCCGGCCAGTATGAATCCACCTTTCCACATACGAGGCACGATGAAGACTCCGCTGGCTTCATGGAAGTGCTCTCGAAGCCATTCCATGTTTGAGTCGGTCATGAAATTGTCCAGCGTGGTTTTTGATCGGTCGACGAGTTCCTTGAGCTCTTGCTCCTCGGAGGAGGCCGTTGCAATAGCAGGAGCCATACACAAACCGTACAGTAGGGTGGCTGCAAGCAACAAGGATGGAAACCGGTACATGATTCTCTCTCCTTTCGGGTTCATGGATGACGTACGTTCAGGTGTGAAATCTATTCTGGTCCTTCACATATTCCTATGCAAGGGAATCGGGAACCCATGGATGTACTTCTCAGTGTAGCATCTCGCCGGTTCTTGTCAGTTTCTGCATATTCAGAGGCTCTCAAAAGATAGTCGGATAGGGCGTTGCCGTTGCGGCTCGGTGCCGGAAGGGGTGAGGGGACCCCACTTTCGCAAAACCCCTCGGTCGCTCGGCTTTCGCAGACGCAGTACGTCGGCGACGGCGGTGACAGGCGTGGGAGGCCACTCAGTTGTGGTCGAAAAGGGTTGTCTGGTATGGTGCGTGATTCAGAGAAGTGAACCACGGCAACCAAGGAAGGGGATCAGGTCCCATGGCAACGAATGACAAGCAAGTCATCTTCTCACTCGTGAACGTGGGGAAGGTCTATCCTCCTAAAAGGCAAGTACTGCGGGAGATCTACCTTGGGTTCTACTACGGCGCAAAGATCGGTGTGCTGGGCCTGAACGGTTCCGGCAAAAGTTCGTTGCTCAAGATCATTGCGGGCGTGGATCCCAATTACACCGGCGAAATCACGAGATCCAAGGGTTACAGCATCGGACTGCTTGAACAGGAGCCGCAGCTTGACCCGGACAAGACGGTGAAGGAAGTCGTGGAGGAGGGCAAACACGAACTGGTAGCGCTGCTCAAGGAATATGAAGACGTGAGCAACAGCATCGGCGAGGCCGATCCTGACACGATGGAAAAGCTGATCGACAAGCAGGCACAACTACAAGAAAAGATCGAGGCGGCCAACGGCTGGGAGCTTGAAACCGAACTGGAGATTGCCATGGACGCCTTGCGCTGCCCGCCTGCCGATCAAAAGGTCGGCACCCTGTCCGGCGGTGAAAAGCGCCGCGTCGCGCTCTGTCGTCTGATGATCCAAGAACCGGATATTTTGTTGTTGGATGAGCCGACGAATCACTTAGACGCCGAGTCCGTCCAGTGGCTCGAACAGCACTTGCAACAATATAAGGGTACGGTCATCGCCGTGACCCACGACCGCTATTTTCTCGACAACGTAGCGGGCTGGATTTTGGAATTGGATCGCGGCCACGGGATTCCCTTCCAGGGAAACTATTCCTCCTGGTTAGAGCAGAAGAAGGACCGGTTGGAAAAGGAAGAGAAGGCGGAATCGAAGCGAAAGAAAACCCTCGAACACGAGTTGGAATGGATCAGGATGTCGCCTAAGGCCCGTCAGTCTAAGGGAAAGGCGCGCTTGAACCGGTACGAAGAGCTGGTCAGTCAGGGGCAGGAAAATGTCGCGGAGGACTTAGAGATCTATATCCCGCCCGGTCCGCGGCTGGGTGATGTCGTGGTTGAAGCCAAAGGAATCGGCAAGGGGTTCGGCGACAAGTTGCTCTATGAGAACGTAGATTTCAGCCTACCCAAGGGCGGGATTGTCGGTGTGATCGGGCCGAACGGCGCCGGCAAGACGACCATGTTCAAGATGATCATCGGGAAGGAGCAGCCGGATTCCGGGTCGATCAAGATCGGTGAAACGGTCAAGCTCGGCTATGTCGATCAGGATCGTAGTCTGGACGACAACAAGACGGTCTACGAAGTCATTTCCGATGATCAGGAAACGGTCAAGCTGGGCAAGGCCGAGGTGAATGCTCGCGGGTATTGCGCACGCTTCAACTTTGCCGGGACGGATCAGCAGAAAAAAGTCAAGGATCTCTCAGGTGGTGAACGCAACCGTGTCCATCTGGCACGCATGCTGAAGGAGGGGGCGAACCTCATCATCCTGGACGAGCCGACGAACGACTTGGATGTGAATACGCTTCGTGCATTGGAGGAAGGACTGGAAAACTTCGCCGGGTGTGCGGTCATCAGCAGTCACGACCGCTGGTTTCTTGACCGAATTGCCACGCACATCCTGGCCTTCGAAGGCGACAGCAAGGTGGTGTGGTTCGAGGGGAATTACAGCGACTACGAGGCGGATCGCAAGAAGCGGCTCGGCAAAGAGGCCGACCAGCCGCATCGGATCAGATATCGTAAGTTGACGCGTCAATAGCAGAATGATGAAAAAGCCCGTCAGCATCGTTTCCTAGCACCGTGAAACGTAAAAGGTGAAACGTAAAAGGTGACGCGAAGAATTGCCGTGAGCATTTCGTTCCAAAGCCTTTCACATCTCACCCCTCACGTCTCACGAATCATTGACGGTCTTTGATCATCCTGCGTGTGAGGGTGGCGTAGAGATCTCTGTCGCATGAAACCTCTGGTGATAATCACCGGTGCAGGGGGGCTGATCGGGCAGTATCTCGTCAAGACGGCTCGTCGTTGGGTCCCCGGATGGCATATCGAAGGGCTGACTCGCGCTGATCTTGACCTGACCGACGATGCGGCGGTGACTGCCATGTTCAGCAGATTGGCGCCGGACCTTGTGGTGCATTGCGCCGCAATGAGTCGCACCAAGGACTGTGAAGAGAGTCCGGAACGGGCTTCTCGGATCAATGTCGAGGCGACTGTCCGTCTGGCGGGGTTGTCGGAAACGATTCCCTTTATCTTTCTGTCGAGCGGTGAGGTCTTCGATGGTACAGGCGGCTGGTACCGTGAAACGGATCAGCCCAATCCGATCAATACCTATGGACGGACAAAGCTCGAAGCGGAAGGCGCGGTTTTACTCAACCCCCGACATACGGTGATGCGGATTGTCTTGACCGCCGGGATCTCGGACGAGCGTAACCGGAGTTTTGTGGAGGATATGTGTCGGACCGCCAAGGCAGGTCGGGACGTGACGCTCTATGCCGATGAATTCCGCTGTCCGTTACCGGCCGGGATCATCGCGCGTGCCGTATGGGAAATCGCACAGTGTGATCGGCCGGGACTTTACCATCTTGGAGGGAGCGAACGGCTGTCGCGGTGGGAAATCGGCCGGGCTCTCTTGCCTTGGTATCCTGAGTTGACGGGGCATTTGGTCGAAGGTTCGGCGCGGGATCATCAGGGTGCTCCGCGTCCGGCGGATCTTTCGCTGAACTGCGAGAAGATTCAGAATCTGCTGTCGTTTCGGATTCCGGGTTTTCAATCTTGGCTGGCCGGTCGATCCGGGGCGGAAACCGATGTGTGGGATGTGGCGGTCGATGGTGTGTCGGATCATCAATACGAATCGTGAGAGTGGAGCGTTGATATGATGGACGGAGACAGTGGGGGAATTGAGTCGAATCCGTTGCCGCTTGTGCTAGAGGGCTATATCGCCATGATGGTGGTCATGGCGATTCTGTGGTTTGTTCAACGGCGTACGCGGAATGCCTCACTTGCGGAAGTGGGGTTCTGTCTTGGGCTGGTTTCGGTCGTGATCGGGTATGCCTCACAAACGATCAGTGGAATCGAGCGGACATCTCTCGCGGTGATGTTGGTCGTGCTCTATGCAGGGCGACTCGGGCATTACATTTTTGTCGATCGCGTACTTGGGAAAGAGGAGGATCCTCGCTATCAGCGGTTACGGAAGGGATGGGGAAAGTCAGCGGGCGTGAATATGTTTTTGTACTTCCAACTGCAGGCGGTGGCGATTGCGACCTTCTCGATTCCGTTCCTCGTGGTGCTGTGGAATCCCAGACCTCCGACATCGATCGTCGAGTTGGCCGGACTGCTGATATGGGGCGTGGGGGTGGCGGGTGAAGCCAGAGCCGACCGGCAGCTGGCCGAGTTCCGCGCTGATCCACGTAATAAGGGGCGTGTCTGCCGCGAAGGGCTCTGGCGATATTCGCGCCACCCCAACTACTTTTTTGAATGGGTGCACTGGTGGTCGTTTGTGGTCATGACGTTAGGCGCGTCAGGATGGGTCTTCACGTTGATTGCGCCGGCCGTCATGGGATGGATGTTGTTCAAGGTCACGGGTATCCCACCGAATGAGACGGAGGCGTTGGAGAGTTTGGGCGAGGAGTATCGTGCCTACAAACGGACGACGAACGTATTTATTCCAGGGGCGCCGAAGGAGGGATGATTCATTGTTTATCTTTCAGCCCCTCTAATCGAAGTCGCGCGAGCGGAGCTTCCTTGCTTTCCGGGAAGCGGGTGATAAGGTCTTCATAGATTGTTTTGGCATTGGCCCAATTCGACATGCTTTCTTCATAGTGGGCATTTTCAAACAAGAGGGTCGGTTCATTGTTGGGACAACCCACCAATAGGAAGAGAGCAAGCACACAGAGAATTGATCGTAGAGATCTCATAGTCGTCATAGCCTTTCTTTCCGGCGATATCCTACCCGCTTACGGCACGGCTGTCCAGCCGTCGTGATAAAGCCTTCCTGAGCTCAATCCCGTACCGGGGTGCGGTGACTCCTTCACTACGGCACGACGGGCAGCGGCTGGGTTTGGTCAACTTTTTCCGATCACGAAACACGTATCCGCAATCCGTACAGGTCGATGGTTCCAGGACAAATCGTCTGGTGCGGTCGCGTGCCACACTTTGTACGACATGAGAGAGGTGATCTTCAACCTGGCGTTCAGGGATACCGAGCAGCTGTGCAAGTTGATAGGACGAGCGCCGGGCATCAAATAGAAGGTCCGTCATCCGTTGGCGAACCGTACGATCAGGTGACAGCATGGAGGTATGGTAAGCGAGTAGGATGGGATTTGTCACGAGGAGAAACGGTGCTCGCCCGTTTCTCCAAACACCTTGGTTTTGGTAGACTTGCCGATTAAAGGTGGTGTCGTAAAAATTGGGTTTGGATTTTGACTTTTACAGAGAAGCGGGAGACGCGTGTGCAAGCGACTATTCATGAGACCCGGCTAGTGGCCTGTATCAGGCATTCGTAGACTGTCTAAAGTGATGTCGGCAAGGCAGAGAGCATCCACAATAACTGCTTAGACGGTACATAATCAGCTGTTACAGTCCACTAGTGGCCCCCACTAGCCGACTCTCATGATGCCGAGAGGAGGAACAAGGTGGCAGTGGTACAGTCCACCAGCGGCATCGAAGCGCCGATTGACAGGGACAGCCACAGAGGCGCAACATACGATCCTGTCAGTTGTGAAAACGTGATATCCCGGCGGGACGGTCTCAGCCATTGCGTTAGCTGGTTTATCAAGAGTGGGTTACGGGTAATACGATTAAGAAGACATACGTTGCCCTGTTGAATTTTAGCGAAGAAGGAGGGCCGAATCATGGCGTTACTGATTACCGACGAATGTATCAACTGTGGTGCTTGCCTGCCGGAATGTCCGAATGAAGCCATCTTCGAGACTCGCGGCGGCGCGGAAGAGAAGGGACTTCATGTCGGTGATGGTCAGGGAGTAGGGGACAATGTGTATGTGATCGCACATGATCGCTGTACCGAGTGTGTCGGTCATTTTGACGAACCGCAATGTGCGGCAGTCTGTCCGGTCGATGATTGTTGTATTTCCGATCCGGCGTATCCGGAGGGGACCGATGTCCTGCTGGAACGGGCAAAGGCCCTCAACCCGGACAAGGAGATCGATCCGGCGAAAGTCTGGAGCGGTGTGCGGAACTGATCCTGTCTGCGTCGAGGTTCCATGCCTTGTGAGGATACGGAGAGCGTTGCGGTACAGGCCTGTGTGCCGCAGCCTCACCTAAGCGAGTAGCTATGGCTGAGAAGGGTCCAAGATTTCTGACCAATGCCACGGTTATCAAGGTACTCGCGAAAGTGTTTGCCTTCCAAGCGATCGAAATCAACCTCTTGCGTACCCAGGCCGGCATATCCGATGCAAATTGGAAAAGCCTGAAGCGGGAGGCGTTTAAGAAGACCTATGCGAAGCAACGGGCTTTTTATGAAGATCGTCTGACGGGTGCATTCGCGCTGGAGCACATTTCCCAATCCGAACGCGAGACCAGACTGCTCGAACTTTGGCTCAAGCAGAGCGAGGAGTCTTCCCAAGACGAA
>JAOUPN010000104.1 GCA_029879905.1 Nitrospira sp.
GCCTGCGCGTCAGAGACAACTGGCTCGAAGACCTCTCAGGCAACATCAGAAAAGCTGATGACCATTGGGGTGAGAAGATAAAGAACCTAGCCGAGAGGTCCTGTTGTTGATGGCGACAACCCTAAAGTACCCATGGGTTTCTGTCGCTGCCGGCTTGGTAGTCATTGCCGCTCTTGGGTACGGCGCCGGCGGACTGCGCTTGAACGCCAGTTACGACGCCTATTTCGACACCAATGATCCGCTACTTGCCGTCAACAATGATCTGGCTGAGAAATACGCCGGCGACGAAAGTGTCATTATTATTCTCGAGAGTTTGAAACACGACATGCTCGTTCCCGCCCATTATGCGGTCATCGATCGTATCAGAACCGCTGAGCGAGCCCTCCCATTTATCAAGCGCGTCAGTTCCATCGCCGACTATGTTGATCTTTATCCAGAAATCGGTACCGTCAAGATTAAAGGGCATGAGTCGGGAAATGATGGAACCACCTCAACCAAACCTGCTTCCCTCTATCTCAACCGCGACCGTTTGTTGAGTGATCAATATGTACGCCGGCTGCTATTGTCGGAAGATGGTCGGTTCGCGCTTATTGAAATAACTTTTGCCCTGCCTGGCGACGAGAAGGCCGATGTTCTGCTGGACACCATGGCGCAACTGCGGGCCTTCGTCAAGCAAGAGATCAACCTTGCTCAGGTTCCGATCATTGCCCACTACACCGGTACGTTGGCCCTGAAGGAAGCCTATGTGTTGGTGGTTCGACATGATTTGAAGATGTTCCTGCCGGCCCTGATCCTGCTTTTCCTGGCGACCCTCTGGGTGCTCTTTTCTAGCTTTTGGGTCGCCGTCTCCATCCTCCTCACCGCCCTTCTCGCAGTGATAGGGGCCTTCGGAGTTGCCGGTTGGTTAGAATTCGAACTGGCGTCGATCGCCGTGTATGTCCCCGTGATTATTGTCAGCATGGCCATCGCAAGCGCCGTTCATTTCACCACATCCTATCTCCATAGCCGTGCGGACGGGCAGAATCCAATAGAGAGCGTCCGGAATGCGCTGACACTCAATTTGTTACCGCTCGGTCTCACCAGCTTCACCACGATCTTGGGATTTCTAGGACTCGCACTCAGTCCCTCGCCGCCGGTACGGACCGTTGGGTATATTGTTGCGTTCGGTATTGCGTTGTCGTTCCTGATGACAGTGATTCTATTGCCGGTATTACTGTGCGGCGTGAAGGTGAAGTCAGGGCTCGATTTGCATGCCGTTTTTCAGATTCCCCTGTTGATTCGGTTCGTTGCCGCCAATTCTCGATCGATCGTGGCATCGTTTACTCTGGTGGGTCTTCTTTCCGCTGCGGGAGTGTTCGGCAATGTGATTAACGACAATGTGTTCGAATATTTCCCTGATAGCCATGAGTTTCGCCAAGATACCAGGCTTATTGATGAAGAGTTTAGCGGTGTGAATACGATCAGCTATTCTCTCGAGGCTGGCCAACGGTACGGGATCTTCCAGCAGCTGTTCCTTGAAAAAATGGAAGCATTCTCACTCTGGCTGCGTGCACAGCCAGAGGTAAACCGTGTGGTGACTATTGCCGATCTTCCTCGACTCCGCCGAGTGGCTGGTGTGCGAGACCCATCATCATTGATGCGCTATCGACGAATTGCAGAAGACAACATGCCTGCGGCCTTGTCGCTGCAGCATCATGTGTCCGAAGACTATTCGGCGCTTCATGCTGCGGTCTATCTCAAAAACCTTGACGCACGATCAATGATTGCGTTCGATAATCGGGTCCGTGCATGGCTTGGCCGTCATTTCATGCCGTTCTCCTATCAAGGCGGTGCCGGCGCCAATCTCACATTCGCCCATCTTGGTCAGAGAAATGCCGCCAGTATGATCTACTCACTCGGTATTGCTCTTGTGGCGATCTCCCTCATTGCCGGATTGATTTTACGTTCCGTCAAGGCCGCGTGGATCGGTATCGTGTGCAATGCCGTTCCTGTGCTCGCGGCGTATGCGCTGTGGGCGCTGGTGGATGGCAATATTGCACTTGGGGGAGCAGTGGTGTTGGGCATGATCCTGGGCGTCATTGTGGATGATACGATCTACCTTCTAGCGAGGTACCGGCGTCTGAATCAGACGCAGAGCGACATGGTCATCCCGGCGGTGCTCAACCAGGTTGGACCGGCGCTGATCATCACGACGATGACGTTATCAATAGGGCTGTTGATAGGCCTGCTTTCCGATTTCGCTCCTATTATGGCCATGAGTAGTCTTTCTGTCTCCATCATCTTGGTTGCCTTGGCAACGGATCTTCTCGTTCTGCCGGCGTTGCTGCAACGGACCCATTCAATAAATCCTCCTTCATCAAACGGTGTCATGAGGGTTTCATGAAGAACATGAATCCTCTTGTTGCCAGGCCGGTGCCTCACGGCAGCGCAAACATTCCGAGAAAAGTGTTCCGCTGCTTTACCCCTACGCGGTGGCGTCCGACCCCAACGCGGACCTGGTTCACTCAATGGTCTGAGGATTTCTCTGCTCCTCCCTTGGTGATGAAAAGCAGGCATCTGGACGCGCTGGCCAGGTTAGCCCCGACCTTTTTGTGTGGGGAACAATCCGCCATTAAACTCTTTCAGATTGAAGGTGGACACTTGACGCGACGGGCTCTGAATGTGAGTCTGTCGCTTTTGCACAGTATCGAGAATGACGAGACTGCCCACGAAGCGAGCTTGCAAGTATTACGTGCCAAACTACCGGCCGCCGGTGACGAACATGCCATTAGACGGCGGTCGCAGGCATACTTCGCAGGCCTAGGACGAGCTGAAACCGTCGCTCATCATTTCGGGCAAGTGTCACAATTGGATAGTGCCGTGTGCGCCATCATGTGGTACATGCAGCATAGCGCGATAGGCGGCAACAGTATGATTGGTCAGCTGGTTGAGCGTATTAGGCACGACGAAGCACGGCATGTATCGATCAGCCGCCGACATGCTTTTGCCTTGGGTCTTTCCCGTGATGACTATTCGCGCTTGGGGGAACACGTTCGTGGCGACCTGACCCGCATGCTTGAGTACGTGGCCGATTCCTTTGAAGATATCGGCATAGACGCGGACTTGTTGTTTGCTCGTATCAAGAGGGGAGTGCTTTGACGACTGCGCACTTTGCGACCAAACGCCTGAAGCTGCTCGGCACTGGTCGATGCCTGCCGGGGCCTGCGGTCAGCAATCAAACCTTGTTTGAGGCACTGGAGAGCGCCTGCAATGCTCGCGCGGGGCGACGTGCAAGAAGGATTGCCTATCGGCTTGGGATCACGCATCGCCATGTCAGTCGCGATCTGCAAGTTCGACTCAGTGGTACACATGTCACGATGCAGGCGCCGCAGTTGTGCGGTGCTGCGCTTTCCGGAGCGATGCTGGAAGCGGGGATCGACATCACGGCAATAGATTACCTTATTGGCCATACCTCATCCCCTCACACGCTTTTGCCGCCCAATATCGCTTGGGTTGCCGACGAGCTTCAGTACACGGGCCCATATCTGGAACTGCGTCAGGCATGCACTGGTTTCGCCAACGGGCTGCAAATCGCGTCGGCAATGGCAGCCGCGAACGCGCTTCAGGCAATCGGGATTGTCGGAAGTGAGACTGGGTCTCCCTATTGTGACATTTCAGATGCGTTTCTCAGCAATGAACAACTCGTGAATTTCGTACAGATGGGTGATGGCGCCGGCGCTGTGATCGTTGGGCAGGACGATGGATCTCAGGACCAAATCCTCTCTAATATTTTTCTGGGTCAGATCGGTCTTGGGCGGGAGCCAGGCTTCTTCATTGAAGGTGGGGGGTCTTCTCAGCCGCAGTGCAGCATGCAGGTGCCTGTTTTTCGACATCACGTGAAAACCATGCGAGAGCATGGGGGAGAGCTGTTTGTGCGCGGCGTCGATGCCATGATGGAGCGCGGACATTCTCTGCGGGATTTCGATTGGATCGTGCCCCATCAGGCCAATGGGCATCTGGCCCATCTTTTCAGCCAACACTTTGACGTGCCGGAAGAGAAAATCTATGTCACCGCGGACAAACTGGGGAATCTGGGGTCAGCGGCGATTTGGGTCAGCCTCGATATGCTGCGCCGATCCGGTGACCTTAAAAAAGGGCAACGCGTTCTCATATTGGGCGCCGAAGCGAGCAAATTCTTGTATGGTGGATTTGTGTATCAACACTGACGGGTCATTCCCATGTCCTGACAAAGTTGGTAACACGATCAATGTTCAACCTTTCGGTTTCAAATCTATGGGTCACAATTCGCCTTCCAGTCCAAGGCATACTCCTCAAGCAGCCTTTGCATGTCGAATGCGCAAATGGGGTCAGGCTGAGCTGGCCCGGGTGTCCACGAAGCTCGGGCCAACTCAGAATGTGTTGTAGATGTCTTCAGAAGTCTTGCTAAAAGAAACATGCCTCGGTTAGGTGTTACCGTAGACTCAAAATGGCCCTAGGTGAGTAGGTCACGTAGCTCTACGTTTCACGCCGCCGGGTCGCCCAGCCATGCCATGTTCGGTATGATGACAGGGAGTTCATCCGGATATGTGATGAGAAGGAGGGGAGGCGGATCTATGCCGCATGGGGAAGTTGGAATGGCTCAGGCAGAGCTCGGTCGTCAAGCACAAGGGCAATGGCGCGATGGTGGTCCTGGTCTTCTTGATGGGCAAGGTCGATGATGAGCGGTTCTCGACACTCCGTCCCTTCGGTATTGTGCGTGATGGTGACGATCGGCTGGTGTAACTTTCTCACGTTCAGTGCGGTGACCACTGCTGTTTCGTTCGTGTTCAACTTCACATGGCTGTGGACAGGATAGATACCGACGATCGAAATGAATTGCGCCAAGATGTTCTTGTTGAGACCGTACCGCTGCGCGTCGATGTACAGACGTTGAATCGCCTGTTGTGGCCCGTAGGGTGTCGCGCCGCCGAATCCGGTGATCAACTCATCGTATTTATCCGCCAACGCGAGGATGCCGGTTCGATCCAAGAGTGACTGTGGGGGAGTCGCTCCAATGACGGTGTCGATGGTGTCGGCGGGATGATGGTGTTCGATCAGGTAGGGAATCGTCGTGTCGAATCCCCCCTGTTGCTTCAAGGTGTCGACGCCGAATCGAGAATGTGCACGAAATTGCCGCCGTTCGTCCTCCGACAAAGGAGGGGACGTTGCATGCGCACGGTGGATTATCGAAGTAGGAACCTGCAAGAGTCCGATGTCATGGAGAAGAGCGGCCGTGGCGAGTTCTTGTAATTCCAGCGGATTCAAACGGAGCGCTTGTCCCAACATGAGGGCCAGTGTGCAGGTGCTCAAGGCATGCTGTGTCAAGGACGCGTCCCCCCCGCGGTGTTGACTCAGCGCCATGAATAAGGCCGAGTTGGGCAGCGTCCGTGCGACAATCGTAATTTCTTGTACGGCTTCGGCCGCTTGCTCGGGATGGACCGTTCCTGTTTGGGCGATAGCGGTATAGAGGGAATGGACGGCCCGATCGAGTTGTTTTTTTGCCAGGACGGCTTGGGCATGTTCTTCGTTGAGTTGCGCCAAAGGCTTGATCTGTTTGGGCGCAAGAATCTGGACCTGTTGGGATTGCCGGTCTGTATGTAAGTCAGTGTTGCGGGAATCCTCAGCCTGACCGATGGTGATGCTTTGATCAGGATCAATCTCAACGGTCTGAACTCCGGTTCGGACCAGCCGTTCGATCTGTGCTGTTTGTTCGATTCTGAATGAATGCCGGAGAAATGGCGACCTAATCCAAGACACGTCGAGCTTGGTTACATACATGCCGACCTGAAGCTCGTGAACGGGAATCTGTTTTGTCGCCATGAGACGGTTTCCCCAAATAATGTCGGAGGCCTGCCCCTATCAATCCGTCTCTCTTCTATCGGTACATATCTGCAGAGACTGTAGCCAGCGAATACGAACGGGCTGAGGTTGAGATTAAGGCCGAGTGGTCGTACAGACCGAATGGCGGTCTTGGTTGTTTCCGTAACCGTAACCCGAGCATTAACCTGGATGTCGCAGCCTGTGGCGGACGGCTGCGATGTCTTTCCGGCTACAACGCGGAGGATGGAGGATCGGCGAGGCCGAGAGAGACTTCCATACGGGGATTGAGCTTGTCGACAAGCTTGTAGAGATGAGTCTCGACGATGCGGTTGTCGTTAAGTCCGAGTCCTTCGCACACGGCGTCTTGGGCGATTTTGAGACCGCTGTCCACATCGCGTCGCAGGGGGGTGGTAAAGAAGAAGCGGATAGACAGGGCGAGGGGCTTGGATCGCAGCCGTTTCGTGAGGGTGTCCTTCAGGGGTGAGCGGGACAAGGCAATCCAGACTTGTTGTCCGATCTGCATTTTATACGTGCGACCGGCTGAAGATAAGACCCGGCGGCCGTTGACCGTCGCATATTGCTGATTGATGCTGGGAGGAATCGGCAAGGTCATCGATAGGCCGTCGGGTGTGACAGAGGCGATGAACGGAACGTCAATGCCTGTGTCGGTGACGGTTGTTGTCGCCGACCGTTTTCGTCCGATGTAGCGATGGATCAGATCGGAATCGGGAGAGGGGGGTGTAGGTTCACCGGATACAGGACGGTAGGACGCGGTACGAAGGGGAAGTCCGGTAGAGCGAGGACTGAGACGTCGACGGCGTGAGGGCATGAAGCAGCTACAATAAGTTCATGATCTTGGCCATATTTTGCTCAAACCGGTCTTCCGTACGAGCAAGATAACGGCGCCATTCGCTGGGGTTCCAGATTTCGATACGGTGATAGAGGCCGACGAGGATGACTTCTTGATCCTCATCCATCGGTACCATCTTTCGCAGGCGCCCGGGAATCAGAATGCGACCGGTTTTATCCATATCCGAGGTGCCCGCTTCCGAGACGACATGGTGCATGAAGAGTCGGCTTTGATCTTCGTCGAGCGAGGATTTGGTGCGTTCCAGGACCTGCTTCCATTCTTTGGCAGAGTAGAGGAGCAGAGACTGTTCGGGACCTTTGAGAAACACGACGGACTGCCCATCCGCTTCGACTTGCTCACGGATGGGGGAAGGAACAATAAACCGCCCCTTCTCATCAAGTTTACAAAGGTACTCGCCGGCAAACATTTCTTAGCACCCTCGTTTAGGTGTCGACGGTGGTTCTGGTTCGGTCACGAATCCAATGCTCCAGATCGGAGCGCACAAACCGCCATTCCTTTCCCAGTTTGAAGGCGGGAATCTTCCGACTTCGCAAATAGCGATAGAGAGTGCGCGGGGTAATTTTGAGGTATCGACAGGTTTCTTCCACTGTCAATAATTCGTTCTTCGGGGTAGTCCCCATTACGCCGCTCGCTGCTCCTATGGTGAAAAGACGGTCTCATACCCATATCCGGTAATGACCCTATTCTATGGATCAGCAACATATTGTCAAGGAATTTATATGACAATTCCTGTCACTGCATGTCAGGAGCTCTAAACTGGTGAAAGGTGAAACGTGAAAGGTAAAACGTGAAAGGTGAGGAAAAAGGAAAAGGGGACATTCACCTGTTCTGTGGATCAAGCTTGTGGAAGTGAAGTAGAGGAAGGGGCTGCACTAGATCCCTGCGTTGGGGGCCGCAGGCCTCGGCGGCGTGTAGGCCTGGAGCCGATGCTCCGCGACGTGGCGGAGTTCTACGAAGGCCATCTCGATGTGCGTCTCACGCAGCTCACGACCTGGATCGAGCCGGTGCTGCTGCTCGTGATGGGGGTGTTGGTGGGCACCGTCGTCGTGATCATGTACCTGCCGGTCTTCCACATGGCGGGCAATATCCAGTAACGGCGCGATCGCGCCGGACCTCTCCGCGTCAAACCAAATCCAATCCATACAGGACGTGTCACGGCCTCCGCGCGTGGGCTATCTCTCGTGCACGAGTGCCGCAGGCGAGCCTCTCGCGCACTCCCCCCGGATGTGTCCCCCCAGATGGGTGGACCCATTTAGGGGGATTGTCGGAATCCAAATGAAGCGGTATAACGCGCGCGTCATGAGACCAGACAACCCGGCGACGAAAGACCTCGGACGGACAATCACACGGAGCGCGCACATGCTGACGACACAGCTCTTACGGCGGAAATGGATGGGGATCGGATTGGGACTCGGTCTGGTGTGCAGTGGGCTGTTGGCCCTGGCGCTGCTGCTGCCGACGCTCGCGGGGGCACAAAGCGGGCCCGAACAGGTGCTGCTGGGGCCGAACCAGTATGTGCGGGTCGGGACCGGCGCGCCGACGGTGTACAGCGAGACCGTGACCGTGCCCGTGAGTGTGGACGCGCCCTTCGTGCTCCGGCTCGTCAACGGCGACGCCACCGGCGCCAATCGCTTGTCTTCAGCCTGGATCCTCGTCAACAACGTGCAAGTCGCCGGTCCCGCGGATTTTGGCCAACAGGTGGCCACGGTCGAGCGCACGGTGACCCTAAATCCCGGTGCCAATACCGTGACGGTGAAAGTGGCGAGCGTGCCGGGCGGGTATGTGACTCTGACCCTTTCGGGCACCACGATCTTGCCGACCCCGACCGCCGTCACCCCGAATCCCTTGAGCCTGACGGCCGGCAGCACCGGCACCCTGACCGCGACCCTGGCGCCGGTCCCCACGAGCGCGGGCACCCTCACCGTGAGCAGCGACAATGCCAGTGTGGCCACCGTGCCTGGCAGCGTGGCGTTTGAGATCGGCCAGACCGCGGTGGCCATTCCCGTGACCGCCGTGGCGGAAGGCACCGCCCGAATGACCGCCACCCTCAACGGGGGGACGGTCAGCGCCACCGTGAACGTGAGTGCGGCCCCGCCGACGATCGCGAGCCTTGAGCCACCCAGCGAAACCGTGACCCAGGGCGGCACCGGGTCGCTTACGGTCACGCTCAGTGCCGCGCAGCCGAGTGACACCAGTGTGGTCCTCACAAGCAGTGACAGCGGTGTCGCGTCGGTCTCGGGTACCGTGACCGTCCTGGCCGGCCAGACCAGCGCGCCAATCTCCGTCTCCGCCAATACCGCCGGCACGGCGACGATTACCGCGAGCCTCAACGGCACCAGTGCGAGCAGCACCATCACCGTGACCCCGAATCTGCCGACCGTCGTGTCGCTCAAGCCCGTGACCACCCAGATCGATCTGGGCGTGAGCAGTACCCTGACGGTCACCATCAGTGCGGCCCAGTCGGGCCCCACCACCCTTGATGTAACGGCGAGCCCCACGGGGATCGTGACCCTGCCCGCGACCGTGATCGTGCCGGCGGGCCAACTGACCGCCCCCCTCTCCGTTACCGGGACCGCTCTGGGCCAGACGATGATCACCGTGAGCCTCAATGGAAGCACCGCCAGTGCCGCCGTGCAGGTGACCCCGCCGCCGCCGGCCGTGGTGTCGCTGCAGCCCTCCCCCTTACCGCTTGTGGTCGGGGCCAGCGGGACCTTGACGGTGACGCTGAACGCCGCGCAATTGACCAATACCGAGGTGGACGTGACCGTGGAGCCGGTGGGGGTGGTCTCCGTACCGACGACCATGACCGTCCCGGTAGGCCAGACCTCCGGCACCTTTACCCTGACCGGCCTCGCCGTCGGCAGCGCCACCGTGACGGTGAGCCTCAACGGCAGTACGCAGCAAGCCCTGGTTCAAGTGCAACCGCCGCCGCCGGTGGTGGTCTCGCTGTTGCCGAATCCGCTCCCCTTGCAACAGGGCGCGACCGGCTCGCTCACGCTGACGCTCAATGCCGCGCAAGTCAGCGACACCATCATTCCCCTGACTAATAGTGATCCCGCCATCATCCAGGTTGCCGGCACGGTGACCGTCCCGGCCACTCAGCTCACCGCGACGATTCCGGTCACGGCCTTGCTGGCGGGTAGCGCCACCGTGACCGCGGCGATCAATGGGAGCACCCAGAGTGCGGTCGTGCAGGTCACCCCCCCGCCCCCGGTCGTGGCAACGGTGACGACGATTTCGCCGGATCCGCCCGGGAGCCTGCTCACGCGGCCCAAGGGCACGCCGGGTGTCTTACGCGTGACGCTCGATCGTGCGCCGACGGATGTCACGGTCGTCGCGTTGACCAGCAGCACGCCCACCGTCGCACAGGTGCCGCCGACCGTGACGGTTGCGGCGGGCGCCCTGACCGCAGACTTTCCTGTCACGACTGTGGGGGAGGGAACCGCGACCATCACGGCGAGCCTCAACGGCGGTAGTGCGTCCGCCACCGTGACGGTGACCCCGGCCGAGGTCGTCCTGCTCACGCTCTCGCCCCAGCCGCTCACGCTCTTTGTGGGTGAGACGCAACCGATGACGGCGACGGCCACCCTGACGGACGGCACCACACAGGATCTCACGACGGACAGCCGGCTCGTCTGGCTGTCCACCCAGGAGCCGGTGGCCACGATCGCCGGCGACGGCGTCGTGACGGCGCTCACGATCGGCACGAGCACGATTCGTGCGACCTTCACGCCCACGGGCGGGGGCACGGTGATCACGGAGGAGACGACGCTCACGGTCCTCACGCCGCCGGCCTTGACCCTGACCCCGACGACTGCGACGCTGAGCGTGGG
>JAOUPN010000462.1 GCA_029879905.1 Nitrospira sp.
GGTATGTCATGCTGACTCTCGGACACACGACGTGGGTTGCCCTGCTGCCTCCGCTGAAGGCCAATCATGCGACCGCAGTACGACAGGCCTTTGTCCGGGCAGTCATGACCCTGCCGCCTCAACTCCGCCGGTCCCTCACTGATGACTAGGGGTAAGAAATGCGCGACCATCGACGCTTCACCAACCAGACGAAGATGCCGGTCTACGTTGCACATTCCCACTCGCTCTGGCAACGGGGTGCCAATGAAAACACCAATGGGCTCTTGCGACAGTGCTTCCCCGCCGGTACCCGGTTCAATCGCCTGTCACGACGGAATATTACGCGTGTGCAGACGATGCGCAATAATCGGCCGTGGAACATTCTGAACTGGGAGAGCCCAGCCCAGGCCGTTCATCACCTGTTGCGTTAGGATCTTGAATGTACACCGTCACCTTTTCTATGCGAACCGTGCCGATGGTGTGATGGGGTTTGGTCGTCAGTGGTGTAGACGATGCGGTAGGCGAGGAAGAGGACGTGCTTTGTAGCGTGATTGTGTCATGTGTGGTTCGCTCGCTGTCGGTTGGGATGAAAATATCTTTCTCTGCGAGGTTCTGCATGTCGCATGTGGCGGTCGCCTCGAGACGCCGGTGATACCCCTATTCAGCTCATAATGTAAGAAATATGAGCCGATTAGCGGCTATATTCGGCTCACAGAATAGAGAGGGCTCACACTTTTCCGAACATCTGCTCGAAAAATTCCCGAGTTTGCTGCATGTGTTGTTCGATATCGGTTTGCAGATGTCGAGCGCCGGCTTCCCAGTCGTCGGTGGTATAGCCGACACGACGAGCGAGAAAAATGAATTCGTCCGAGTCGACCGGCGGGAGGACACGATCTTTCGCGTTGCCACGGACCATGCGGAGGCCGTCGATGAGCATACGTATGAGCAGGTAGGCTTTGCGCAGATTCTCTCCGTCCTGGGTCTGAATAATCCCGCAATCGACGAGGGCTGCCAAGGCTTGCATGGTGTTGGGAGTCTGTAGGACAGGTAACTGATGGCCATGCATGATTTGCAGATATTGGACGGCATATTCAATATCGACGATGCCGCCCTGACTGTACTTCAAATTGATGGTGCCCGGTTCCAAGAGCTGTTTGAGTTGCTGCCGGCGCAGGTCAAGGGCTTCGGGGATATCCCACGGCTTACCGCTATACACATAAAAGTCACGATGGGCCTCGACTTGTTTGCCGAGGACGGCATCTCCGGCAACATGACGCAGTTTGATCAGGGCCTGTCGTTCATAGGGGGCGGCAAGGCCGCGTTCACTGTAGTAGCCGGTGATTTCATCAAAGGGATTGGTCAGAGAGCCTTTCCCTCCATGGGGTCGCAGGCGTACGTCCAGATGAAAAATACCTTCCTGTTTGGCCTCAATCCACTGCAACAGTTCTTGTCCGAGCCGTTCAAAGTATTCGCTATTGGCGATGGAGTGTTTGCCGCCGGTGCGGCCGGAGTCGGCATAGACGAACATGACTTCGATGTCGGAGGCATAACCCAGTTCCATTCCGCCGAATTTCCCCAGCCCTAGAATGGTGAAGGGGCAGGGTTTCTTATTGGCCAGGCGTGGAGCACCGTACAACTTGTTCAGCTTGGCTTGGCAGTCTTTCAAGCTTCGATGGACGATGACCTCGGCCAGTTCGGTCAGCGCGGACGAAAAGTCGAGGAGGGCCGTATTCGGCTCGACGATGTGTTTGATGTCGATGCGGAACATTTCGTGGTCTTTGAATTGATTGAGCGCCTCTTTCTTGGCCTCATTGGTTGTGGCTCTTCCCACGGCTGTGTCCAGCTCTTTGTGAAGCGTCTCTTTCGGTTTGATCAGCGGGGCTTCGCGGTAATTCTGGAGGAGCGGCAGCAAGTTGTCGTGTTGGCGGCGTAGAAAGTCCTCCCAGAGAAAATCGCTGGCGCCGAGTAGACGAGCCAAGAGCGGGAAGGTCTTTTTGTTGCTGAGAAATGCGAGGGTTTTTCGCTGCGTTTTACTGGTGGTTTCATGCATGATCAGATCGAGGAATTGATCGAAGGCCGCTATGGCCTTGGTGGGATTCGGTGCCCAGGTCAGGGCATGGGTAAACTGCTTGATCAGGACGGCCGTCAGCCGCAATTGTTGCTGATCGGTTTCATCGGTGAGTTTCTGGCCGTGCTGATTGCGAACGTAAAAACGGTCGAGGACCTTGCCTGCCTCGACGGTGAATTGAGCTTTTGCGATGTAGATATTGCGCATCGCTAAGGCGTTGGCAAACGCGTATAGGAATGCAGGAGTGTCGTTCGATCTGATATCCATGACCGTATCAGTCGGGGATCGGCTATTATCGAAGGTAATTTGGACCGGGTGGAGTAGACCGCTGAACGACCTTCGGCGTTTGCCGAGTTGTTCGATCAGTTGACGGTTCACGATATGCCGGACTTCCAAGTAGTTCCTCGATGCCAGCAGGTCGAGTAGTTCTGCGAGTTCAGCGCGCAGTTGCGTTTGTTCGCTCGGTCCGAACGGGACCCCTCGTCCGGGCTTCACCAGGAAGATATCGACGATTTTCTTTCGATGAAGTCCCGGACTTACATGGGGTTTGGGTCTCATGCGTGGCTCAAATCCGCCCCATCTGGCGCGTGGAAGCGGAGGGTCGATTCGTTCGGCAAAGGTGTAGATGTAGCCCTCTACGATGTTGAGGCCAAATGCCGACAGCAGCCCACAGGTTGTGGCTAATTCTGAAAAGTAGTCATACGCCACGATGGTGACTTCAATGCGGCCATCCTGTTGTCTCATAAATGTGGCATCGCACGGATGTTCCGGCGTCAACTGA
>JAOUPN010000105.1 GCA_029879905.1 Nitrospira sp.
GGCAGCTTTTTTTGCCATCGGAGGTGCTGCCGTGAAACAAACAGTCATTCCCCATCGAGTGAGGGCCGTCTCTTTTCTGTTCCTGTTCGCCGTGCTGTTGCTCTGCGCGCCCGTTCAAGGGGCGGATGTGCATGGTATGAATGAACCGCGTCTTGACCTTCCCAGCCTCATCCAAGAATTAGAACAGGTCAGCCCGGAGATCAAAGCAGCCCGTCATCGCTGGGAAGCGGCAATTGCAGTTGTGCCTCAAGTGCAAACGCTCTCAGACCCGAAGGTTCAATTCGGCTATCAGCGGATGCCGATGATGGAGCCGGTGCAGGGAGCGATGTACGGAATCAGCCAAGAGATTCCCTTCCCGGGGAAACTCCGTCTGAAAGGAGAAGTCGCCCAGCGCGAGGCGGACCGGATCGAACAGGAATATGTGGCGGTGCGTCTCCGTCTCTTGGCTCGGCTCAAGGAAGCTTACTATGATTTGCATTTCGTGCATGACGCCATCGAGGTCGTAGAAAAGAACAAAGCGCTCTTGATCCAGTTTGAGAAGACGGCTAAAGCGCGGTACAGCGTCGGTCAGGCCGCCCAGCAGGACGTGTTCCGCGCGCAGCTCGAGATTTCGCGAGTGATGGATCGTCTGGCCGTGCTCGATCAACAAAAAGAGAGTCTTCACGCCGCGATCAATCGTCTCCTGAATCGTCCGTCCGACTGGCCGCTTGGAGTGCCGGGGGAGATCCAGGTGACGATGCTGACGCTGCCGTTGTCGAAATTGAATCAACGTGCGGAAGATTTCTCGCCGATCCTGCAGGCCTCCGCCAAGGGGGTGGAGCGGGGCGAGCAATCCGTGGCGCTTGCCCGGCGAGAATATTATCCGGACTTCGACGTGAGCGCCCTCGGCATCAGAAACGATCGCATCAATGAAAACGGCTATCAGGTCATGATGGGCATTCGTGTGCCGCTCTATTACACGACCAAACAACGGCAGGCCGTGAGACAGGCATTGGCCGAGACCGATGAAGCGCGGGAAAGTCTTGTCAATATGAAACAGGACATACTCTTTCGGGTGAAAGACGATTTCGTGCAGGCCCAGCGGGCCGAACGGCTCATTACCATCTTGCGGGATGCCATCATTCCTCAAGCCACGATGGCCTTACGAGCATCGCAGTCCGGATATGGGGTCGGCAAAGTGGATTTCCTCACACTGCTGAACAGTCTTCTGACGTTGCAAGAGAGTGAACTTGAATTGCACGGAGAAATAGTGGCGCATGAGAAGTCGCTTGCAAGACTGGAGGAAGTGACCGGTGGCCCGTTGACGAACTCCGGCTTCCTTCCTCCCGGCGACGGCGGGCGCATGTCGGGCAGCGGAGAACGGATCACGGAAGGAGCGGTGCGCCCGTGACGAGGCCAGCGGTTGTTGCAGGCATAGCGGCCATAGTTGTTGCCGGCTTTGCCATGACGTTGTGGTTTACGAGCCGCAAGCCGGTATCCGAGCCGGTCGGTTCCGCGCAAGAATCCGGCACTGCCATGTCCGGGGTGAAGCACCCTATGGAGATGCCGGTTCCGACACAGCATGGCGAAACAGAACACGCCGGGCGGAAAATGTCCGGTGCGGGCAGCAAGAGGATAACGATTTCCCCAGAGCGGCTCCAAACCATCGGGGTGAAATTTCAGAAAGCGGCGCGGCGCCCGCTCGACAAGACCGTTCGTGCCATGGGCCGTGTCGAAATCGACGAGCGGTTGGTCGGGCGTGTGAATCTCAAATTCGAGGGGTGGATCGAGAATCTGCTGGTGAGCGCGATAGGTGATCATGTCAAGAAGGATCAGGTTCTATTCACGATTTACAGTCCGGATTTGGTGGCCACTCAGGAGGAGTATTTGTTGGCGCTTCAGAGTTATCGGGAGTTGGGGAAAAGCGAGTTTACAGAAGTGTCCCGTGGCGCCAGGGACTTGCTCGGAGCCACCCGCCGGCGGCTCCGGCTCTGGGACATAGAGGACAAGCATGTTCAGGATTTGGAGCGGACCGGCACGGTCTTGCGTACCTTACCCATCCACTCGCCCATCACGGGAACGGTCATTCGCATGGAGGCCCGAGTCGGGACCTTTGTCACGCCAGGGACCGAGCTCTATTTCATCGCGGATCTTTCTCGCATCTGGATTCAGGCTGACATCTACGAGTACGAGTTGCCCTACATCAAGATAGGGCAAGGCGCGACGGTGATGCTGTCCTACGATCCAAATACGAAGCTGCATGGCCATGTGGGATTTATCTATCCGACACTCGATCCCAAAACGCGCACCGTGAAGGTCCGGTTTGAATTGGAGAATCCTGGCGAGAAGCTTAAGCCTGATATGTATGCCAATGTCGAGATCAAGATTCCCCTCGGGACCAGGCTGGTGATTCCAAGAGATGCCGTTCTGGAATCCGGGGAACGGCAACTGCTCTTCATTCACCATGGAGGTGGGCAATTGGAATGGCGGAGCGTCCAACTGGGCGCGAGGGCCGGCGACTGGATGGAAGTGCTGGAAGGCCTGAAAGAAGGGGAGCATGTCGTGACGGGTGCCAACTTTCTGATCGATTCGGAAAGTCAGTTGAAGGCTGCCATTAGTGGGATGGCGGGCATGCCGGGAATGAAGTAGGGATGAGTGAAAGGTGACGAGTGATGAGCAGCGATGAACAAAGCCGTCTTTTCGTGAACCCATCACGCATCACTGATCACTCATCACAGGTTTGTCATGGTTGAACGCATCATTGAATTCAGCGCCAGGAACCGGTTCATTGTGTTCCTCATTGTCTTCGGCCTGGCAGCAGTAGGGCTGTGGGCCATGAAGCACACGCCGGTGGATGCGATACCGGATCTGTCTGACACTCAGGTCATCATCTACACCAAATGGCCTGGACGCTCTCCCGATCTCGTTGAAGATCAGATCACCTACCCGATCGTGACGGCCCTGCTCTCCGCTCCCAAGGTCACCGTTGTGCGAGGTTTGTCCGACTTCGGATTTTCCTACGTCTACGTTCTCTTTAAGGACGGCACGGATATCTATTGGGCCAGAAGTCGAGTCCTTGAATATATGAATCAGCTCGGGGGACGGCTGCCTGATGGGGTGACGCCGCAGTTGGGGCCGGATGCCACATCGGTCGGCTGGGTGTTTGAGTATGCCCTGATCGATGAGACCGGACAACACGATCTCGCAGAGTTGCGCTCATTCCAGGATTGGTATCTGCGCTACTGGCTCCTCAGCGTGGACGGTGTGGCGGAAGTGGCCGGGGTCGGCGGATTTGTGCGCCAATATCAGATCAACCTCGATCCGACCAAAGTCCTCGCGTACAAACTCTCGCTCCCGCACATCATCGAGACCATCCGGCAGAGCAACGAAGATGTCGGAGGCCGCGTCGTGGAATTTTCCGGCATCGAATACATGATTCGCGGGCGCGGCTATATCAAGTCGGTCGGCGACATCGAAAAGATCGCCGTCGGCGTCAATCCAAACGGGACGCCGATTCTGTTGCGCGACGTGGCGACGGTCCGGCTCGGTCCCGACATGCGGCGAGGATTGGTCGAACTCAACGGCCAGGGGGAGGTCGTGGGCGGAGTCGTCATTATGCGGTTCGGTGAGAATGCCCTCACGGTGATCGAGCGCGTGAAAGCAAAGCTCAAAGAGGTCGAACCGTCCATGCCGAAGGGCGTCAAGGTTGTCACGACCTACGATCGCAGCGATCTCATCAGGGAATCCATCGATACAGCCAGTGAGAATCTTATCGAGGAACTGCTTGTCGTCAGCGTATTGATCATCGGATTCTTGTTACATCTCCGGTCTGCGTTGCTGCCGATCGTTACCTTGCCGCTGGCTGTACTTATCGCATTCGTGCCCATGTATTTCATGGGCATCGGCATGAACATCATGTCGATCGGAGGAATCATCGTGGCCATCGGCGACATGGTGGACGCCGCGATCGTGATGGTGGACAACGCGCATAAACGCCTGGAGGAATGGGACATCGGCGGCCGCATCGGGGATCGGACGCAGGTCCTCATCGACTCGGCGAAAGAGGTTGGTCCCGCGATTTTCGCCTCCCTGCTCGTCATCGCCATTGCCTTCATGCCGGTGTTTACGCTGGAGGGACAAGAAGGTCGTCTCTTCACACCACTTGCTTGGACGAAGAACCTGGCTATTGCCATGAGTGCCATCTTGGCGATTACGCTGATCCCGGCGCTGCTGGCGTTGCTCGTCCGTGGCCGGATCTTTTCTGAACGGCGTCATCCGGTGAGCCGTCTCCTGCAACGACTCTACGCTCCGACGCTGCAGCTGGTCCTGAAGTATCGTGTTGCCGTCCTCATCATGGCCGTAGGACTGACACTCACGGTCGTGCCCGCGTTCCAGCGCATGGGCAACGAGTTTATGCCGCCCTTGTACGAAGGTACGATCCTGTACATGCCGACCACATTACCCGGCATTTCCGTCACGGAGGCGTCAAAACTGCTGCAACAATTGGATCGAAAGCTGAAATCCTTTCCCGAGGTTGAGCACGTGTTCGGCAAGGCGGGTCGGGCCGATACCTCGACAGACTCGGCTCCCTTCAGCATGATCGAGACGGTGATCGAACTGAAGCCAAAGGAACAATGGAGACCCGGTGTCACGTACGAGAGCTTGATCAACGAGATGGACGAGGCGCTGCAATTTCCTGGGGTCACCAATGCCTGGACGATGCCGATCAAAGCCAGGACCGATATGCTGACAACCGGGATCCGCACACCGGTTGGCATCAAGATCTTCGGTCCTGACCTCAAGCAGATCGAGCAGATCGGCAAGCGATTGGAGGTCGTGTTACAAGAAGTCCCCGGCACGAAGAGCGTGTATGCCGAGCGGGTATCGGGAGGATATTTTCTGGATTTCGACATCGATCGGGAGGCGATCGCCCGCTATGGTTTGACCGTGAGGGATGTCGGGCAAATCATCGAATCGGCGATCGGTGGGGAGAACATCGATACGACGATCGAAGGGCGAGAACGGTATCCGATCAATGTCCGCTACCTGCGCGAATTGCGGGATGATCCGGAAAAATTGCGCCGTGTCTTGGTGGCGACACCCACCGGGGCACAGGTGCCCATTGCCCAGTTGGCCACCTTGCGGTTCCTCCAGGGGCCACCGATGATCCGAGACGAAGACGGCATGCTGACCGGCTATGTGTTTGTCGATATGCGTGGGCGGGATGTCGGCGGCTATGTGGATGACCTGAAACGGGTGGTGGAAGAGAAAGTGGAGTTGCCGGCCGGGTACACCATCTCCTGGTCCGGCCAATACGAATTTATGCAGCGAGTACGTGAGCGGCTCATGGTCTTTGTCCCATTGACTATTGCGATCATTTTTGTGCTGTTCTACCTCACGTTCCGTTCCGTGGCCGAAACCCTTATGGTGATGCTGGGTGTGCCGCTCTCATTGGTCGGCGGCGTCTGGTACATGGTCTGGCTAGACTACGACATGAGTATCGCGGTGTGGGTGGGTATCATCGCGTTGGCCGGGGTGGCCGCCGAGACCAGCGCGGTGATGTTAGCCTATCTCAATGAAGCCTGTAAGCGGCGGCGGGCGGCGGGGCGATTGAACACGCTCGATGAACTGATCGACACCGTACAGCAGGGTGCCGTTGAGCGCATCCGTCCGATGGCGATGGCGGGCTTGGCCAATATTCTCGGGCTGATTCCCGTCATGTGGGCGACGGGGACCGGTGCCGATGTCATGAAACGGTTGGCCGCGCCGATGGTCGGTGGGGTGTTCTCGGCCATGATCCTTACGTTGTTTGTCATTCCGTCCGTCTATGTCATATGGCGATGGTGGAAAGAGCAAAGAGAAAATCAGGTGAAGGAGGCGTAGCTTAGGCTATGCGACGGCGGGCTATGCACAACGAGCGCACAGTGATCTCTCGCCGTCTCTTGCTCCAGCGAACCGGCGCATTGGGGGTACTGGCGGCCATGCAACAGCTCCTGCCTGCCTGTATGGTCGACTCGCTGGTTCCCGTCATTCCTCCAGGTATCCCGTCTGCTACGCTGAGCGGTGAGGTTATTGATTTACAGATCAGTGAAGCCCGATTGAGGGTCGATAACCGATCGGCATCGGCCATGACCATCAACGGGACGATTCCAGGCCCCCTCATTCGCTTGAGGGAAGGGCAAGATGTGACATTGAGGGTCAACAACCTCTTGGCTGAACCCACATCCATTCACTGGCATGGCATTCTCTTGCCGTTTGACATGGACGGTGTGCCGGGCGTGAGCTTCAAGGGCATCGACCCGGGGACGACCTTCACGTATAGGTTTCCGGTCAGGCAAAGCGGGACCTATTGGTATCACAGCCACTCACGAGGGCAGGAAATGCGCGGCATGTATGCGCCGTTGATTGTCGACCCGATCGAGCCTGAGCCCTTTCGGTATGATCGTGAACATGTGGTGATCTTGTCGGACTGGACCTCTGAATCGCCGGGAACCCTGTTCGCCAATCTGAAAAAACTCCCCGGCTATTATAATTTTCAACGGCGCACCCTGACGGCGTTCTTCGACGATGCTTCGCGAATGGGATGGTGGCCGGCCCTCCAGGACTACTTGGCGTGGGATGAGATGCGCATGGACCCGACAGACTTCGCCGACGTCACTGGCCACACTTTTACCTATTTACTGAACGGTTTGTCTCCATCAGCCAATTGGACAGGGCTCTTTCAAGCGGGTGACCGGATACGCCTGCGTTTCATCAATGCCGCGGCCATGACCTTCTTTGATGTGCATATTCCTGGTCTCACGATGACGGTGGTGCAGGTGGACGGACAGAATGTTCAGCCTGTCTCGGTGGAGGAATTCCGAATCGGAGTGGCCGAAACCATCGACGTCATCGTCGAACCACGCAAGGAGCACGCCTATACGATCTTTGCTGAAGCAATGGATCGAAGCGGATATGCGCGAGGTACGTTGGCGACGCGGACGGGCATGACGGCCGTGATTCCTCCACGTCGTTCCAGGCCCGTACGTACGATGGCCGACATGGGTATGCACATGGAACATCAGGGGATGGGAGGCGTGGAAACATCCGGGGCAAGCTCAAAGCCGAAGTCTTCCGATGAAACCATTAAGGCCGAGCATGGGAATCACAAGCATGGAGCGTCACACAGTGCGGGGCAACATGAGATATCCGATGAACACCTGATGGTGCGACGTCACTCGGAGATTCCCGGACATGAATCGGTCAAACACGGACCCGACGACCATGGAACCGGCAACCAAACGATCGCCGAGTACTCGAGAAATATGATGCATGAGCCGGGTCGAGGCCTGGAACATAGCCCACGCCGGGTACTTCTCTACAGTGATTTGAAAAGCCTGGCGCCGTATCCGGATCAACGGGAGCCGGAGCGGGAGGTCGAATTACATTTGACCGGGAATATGGATCGCTATCTCTGGTCATTCGACGGCAAGAAATATTCGGGCGCTCCGGATCCGATCCCGTTCAGGTACGGCGAGCGGCTGAGGCTTACCTTTGTGAACGACACCATGATGGAGCACCCGCTCCATCTACATGGGATGTGGATGTATCTCGAAAATGGTTCAGGAGCCTTCCTGCCGCGCAAGCACACCGTGATCGTCAAGCCGGCGGAGCGCCTGAGCGTGGCGATTACTGCGGATGCGCCGGGGCGCTGGGCGTTTCACTGCCATCTGTTGTTCCACATGGAGGCGGGGATGTTCCGCGTCATTGAAGTATCCGGTCACGAGCATGGCGGGTATTCATGAAGGTGCGTGGGCGGGTTGCGGTTATAGCCATGGCCTGTCTGCTCAATGGAATCAGTGTGCCGTACGCGATCGCACAAGCCGGAGACGCGACGGACAGAGGTTCCTCAAAGGCCGTCTCTCCACAGCAGAAGTGGCCGCTTCCGGTGGATGACGAAGAATATCGTCTCTTTACTCTTGTCGATGTTTTGGAATATCGGCCGAGTACGGCGAAGCGGGAAAGCGGAAGCGATTATCGGTGGGACATCGAAGGTTGGTATGGGGGGGATTACAACCGTCTTTGGTTTAAAAGCGAGGGACAACGAGACACGGCATTTAAAGCGGATTCTGACGTGGACTTTCAACTCCTCTATGGACGGTTCATTCAAAAATATTATGACATTCAAGTAGGAGGGCGAGTTGAAACACAGTCGTTCCGTGGGGCCACTGTCACGCGCGCGCAAACGGTGATCGGGATCGAAGGCCTCGTGCCGTACAACTACGAACTCGAAGCGGCGCTGTTCATCGATCTGGACGGCAAGGTGTCCGGACGTCTGTCGTTGACCAAGGACTTTATGCTGACCCAGCAACTGATTTTCCAGGGGCGAGTTGAAAGCAATATGGCGGTTCAACGGGTCGAGCGGTTTACCACGGGTTCGGGGTTAAATAACCTGGAATTCGGAGTGCGTCTCCGCTACGAAATCAGGCGGGAATTTGCCCCCTATGTCGGGTTTTCGCTGGAGCGAAGCTTCGGTGAAACCGCGACGTTGGTTCGGCAGGAGGGCGGTGATCCGAGTCAGGTTCGACTTGTCGCGGGCCTTCGGGCGTGGTTCTAACGGGATGCCGAGTCTTTGAGGTCAAGGTTGAGGCTCAGAACGACGGGGAAGGCTCAGGCTGAGGAAACAACCAAGATGATGATTCAGTCTTTATTCACTCTTACCCTGGACCTTAACCTAAACCTCAACCGTCTTCATCCACCTGAACCGCGATCTCAGCCGGTCCAGATTCGCTTGCGACGACCGTGCTTGTGGACCGGTGAGTCGTGGTGATCCAGGGGCAAACGGTGCCTTGCAAGAGCGTGCGAGAGCTCTTACCATGACGGAAGAGGTCTCGGTATGACCAGGAGTTCTGAAACACGTGGTGCACTTCCTCTAGCCGATCTGCAACGATTGCTCGATGTCTTACAGGCAAAGGGCTATCGAGTTGTCGGTCCTACCGTGCATGACGGGGCGATCGTATGGGAGTCGATCAGACGAATGTCGGACTTGCCGGTCGGTTGGCGAGACCGGCAGGAGCCGGGACAGTATCGGCTGGAACAGACCGGCTCCAATCATGTGTTTGGTATCGCGCACGGACCGAACTCTCTGAAACCCTTCGCCTTTGCGCCGCGCGAGCCGCTGCTTCAAATTGAGCGGGCGAACGGCGGTTTTGCGGTTCACTCAAGACTTCCTCAGCCTGAGAAGATTGCGGTCATCGGAGCGAGAGCCTGCGACCTTGCAGGGCTGGCCATACAGGATCAGATTTTTCTGAACGGCGCCTATCGTGACACCTCTTATGCGATCCGTCGTGAAGGGCTTTTTATCGTCGGGGTAAATTGCACCAGGGCACTGTCAACCTGTTTTTGTGCTTCGATGGGGACCGGTCCACATGCTCAAGGCGGCTACGATCTGATTCTGACGGAATTGGATGAGATGTTTCTGGCTGAAGCGGGAAGTCCGGCGGGCCGAGAGGTTCTCACGGACATCGCCGTACCTGCTGCTTCTGCAACATTGATCGCCGAGGCCTCGGCGCGTGTAGAGGCTTGCGCGCGTAGTCAAGTCCGCCGGTTGGAGTCCTCGGGTATGCCGCAGGCTCTGTATGAAGCGCATGATCATCCGCATTGGGACGAGGTGGCGGCGCGTTGCTTAGCCTGCGCGAACTGTACGATGGTCTGTCCGACCTGTTTTTGCCACACCGTTGAAGAGACTCCAGATCTCGCCGGAGAACGATCCGAACATGCCAGGCTCTGGGATTCCTGCTTCACGCAGGAACATGGCTATATCCATGGGAAGAACATTCGCCCTGCCATCAAGGATCGGTACCGCATGTGGTTGACGCATAAGTTGGCATCGTGGATCGAACAATTCGGGACATCGGGATGTGTCGGTTGCGGCCGTTGCATCACGTGGTGTCCCGTGGGGATCGATCTGACCGAGGAGTTACAGGTGTTGTGCAAGGCGTCAATTCCAGCAAAGGGGAATCCAAAACACGCGTGAGAGGCAAAGGGTCCATGGTTGTCGGAGTGCCGAAGGAAACGTGTCCGGGGGAGACCCTGGTAGCCCTCGTGCCGGCACACATACCACTGCTCACCAAGATCGGGCTTCAGATTATGGTCGAGTCAGGAGCGGGAGAGGCTGCAGGGTTCGAGGATGACGCCTATCGCGCAAAGGGCGCGCACGTCACCAAAGATCGTGCCGAGTTGTTTGACTCATCAGGATTCCTGCTGCAGGTTCGGGCTGCCGGGGCAAATCCTGAGAGGGGACGGGAGGATCTGCCGCTTCTCCGGAAAGGGCATATACTGATCGGATTAACCGATCCCTTCGGGCGGCCTGAGGCGGTGAGAGAAGTAGCGGAGCGTGGCGTGACAACATTCGCCATGGAGTTGGTCCCCCGGATCGCCCGCGCGCAGAATCTGGATGTACTGTCCTCTCTCGCTACCATTGCCGGCTACAAATCGGTGCTGCTTGCGGCGGACAGGCTGCCGAA
>JAOUPN010000106.1 GCA_029879905.1 Nitrospira sp.
GCTCCAACAATTACTCACCCACAGCTCCGGTCTTCCAGGCTGGCGTGGATTCTATGAGACCCTGAGTCCGAATGCCGTTCTTCCGTCGACGCGGGAAGAGCGCTCTTGTGTGAACGGGCAAGTCCTGCAATTGATCAAACAGGAAGCGTTGGTGTACCAACGGGGCGAAGGGAGTCTGTACAGTGATCTCGGGTTTATATTGTTGGGGATGGCGATTGAACGTCTGTCAGGTATGGGGCTGGATCAGTTTGTGCGGGAACATGTCATTCTGCCGATGAAGGCCGCTCCTCTCTGTTATCTGCCGACGGAACAGGATGGTGCGAGCGGAGCGGTTGTGTCGAAGGAGCTCATTGCTCCGACAGAGTGGGATCCTTGGAGAAACCGTCTGTTGTGCGGTGAGGTCCATGACGACAATGCCGCAGCACTGGGCGGGGTGGCGGGACATGCCGGACTCTTTGGGACAGCAGAGGCGGTCCTTGCCGTCACAGGGGAGTGGTTATCGGCCTATCATCAGCAGCCGTCGACGCTTGATTCAGGCCTCATCCGTGAGTTTACTCAACGACGACACGATGTGCCGGGATCTAGTTGGGTCTTCGGATGGGATACCCCGTCACCTGCATCTTCGTCCGGGAAGCATTTTTCCCATCACTCGTTCGGTCACCTGGGATATACCGGGACATCGGTCTGGATCGACCCTGTTTGTGAGCTGGAAGTCGTGCTGCTGTCAAATCGGGTATGTCCCACGAGGAAAAATGAGAGGATTCGGGCGTTTCGCCCGTTTATTCATGATCTCGTGTATCAGGAGTGTGTGGGCTGTTAAGGCTGGTCTGCGTAGTCGATCCAGGATTCTTTCTCTGCAAGGTAGCGAGACCCTTTAAAGTTGACTCGTGTTCTCATACGCGTAAATCCAAGCCCCTGAAGTTTATCGACGAGTTCTCGTACCGTTCCAGAGACAGTAGAGTGTGATCCGCTCTCAAGGACGAGGGCTTCGTACATGACTTTTGCTGTGTACCCGGACGCAGACCGGTTGACGAGAATGGCTCGATTAAAGTACCGATCACTTGGATCAACCCCTTCGAGCTGATGTTTTTCGACAAGCCCTTCCTTCCGGAAGGTCAATGGCAACGCACTCATGTGTTCCTCCGCAAGTACCGATGATCAGTGGGGAATTATAGGGGCCTTCTTTGTCAACTGCAACTGCGTTGACAAGACGGTTCTTCATTACTATGATGCCGCTCCTCCGCACATCGGAGGCTCGATTCCAACTCCTTCCCATGAACATTCCAAATAGCCTGACAATTTTGCGCATCCTCCTCATCCCTGTCTACATCGGGTGTATGACATACGGGGCATATGGGCTTGCCTTATTGGCCCTTCTCCTGGCAGGTATTACGGATGGGATCGACGGTCTTCTCGCGAGGAGATTGAATCAACAGACACAATTGGGGATGTTTTTGGATCCTCTTGCCGACAAACTGCTACTGACCTCCGGTTTTCTCTCGCTCGGCATGCTTCATCTCATTCCGTTATGGGTCGTTATTTTGGTCGTGAGTCGGGATGTGATTCTACTGTTGGGCACGGCAGTGGCACATCTCACGGAGACACCGATTGATGTGACTCCGACGATTTGGGGGAAAGGCACGACGGCCTTGCAGTTGAGCTATGTGTTTCTGATCGTATTTCTGACGTGGCTTGAAGCGGAGCTTGCCATGCTGACT
Organism: Nitrospira sp.; assembly: GCA_029879905.1. GTDB lineage: Bacteria > Nitrospirota > Nitrospiria > Nitrospirales > Nitrospiraceae > Nitrospira_D. The sequence continues at coordinate 1,719 of JAOUPN010000106.1, forward strand.
CCCTTGCTGGTGGTGATGGCCGGATTTACCCTGACCTCGGGATTCCACTATCTCCATCGTGGATATCGGAGTGCCAATACCATCCTCCCGCCGAACTAAGTCTCTCTCTCCCGTTGTCGGAGCGCAGTCCGGCAAATAATGTAATTGTTTTGACAGGTTTTTGATGCCCCAGTAGACTTCCTGGGTAGTCAAATTCTTGCGTAATCGGCTCCCAGAGCCTGAGGGAGAGGACGACCAAAGCTATGGCGACGTTTGCATACGTTGGACGGAGCAAGTCCGGAGCAGTCAAAAAAGGCGAACTCGTTGCCAAGTCACGTGACGAAGCGGTCGAGTTATTGCGCAAGCAAAATGTCGTGGTGACGAGTCTCCAGGAGAAGGCCGGCAAACAAGGCTTCTCTCTCAGCTTCGGCAGTGGGGTCAGCGAGAAGGACCTGGTCGTGTTTACGCGGCAATTCGGCACCATGATCAATGCCGGATTGCCCTTGATTCAGTGTCTAGAAATTCTCTCGACGCAGTCGGAAAACGCTGTTTTGAAGAAGTCCGTTGGGGAAATCAAAACGCAGGTAGAAGCGGGAGCGACGTTTTCAGATTCTCTCCGCAAACATCCTAAAGTGTTCGACGATTTGTATGTGAACATGGTGCATGCCGGTGAGGTCGGTGGTCTTTTGGATACCATCATGAGCCGTCTGTCCAAACACATTGAAAAAGCAATGAAATTGAAGGGGCAGATCAAAAGTGCCATGGTGTACCCCGCTGCCATCGTCGGGATCGCGGCCATTGTTATTACTGTTTTGATGCTGTGGGTCATTCCGGTTTTCGACAAAATGTTCAAAGAAATGTCCGGCGGAACGATGGCTCTTCCCGGGCCGACGCAACTCGTGATCGACATGAGCAACTTCTTTCAAAGTTATTGGTGGATCATCTTAGGCATCACCGTCGGGCTTGTGATCTCAGTTAAAAAATATTATGCCACGACACAAGGAAGGTTGGCGATCGACAAGTTGCTGCTGAAGCTGCCGATATTCGGAGATTTGATTCGGAAAGCCGCCGTGGCGAAATTTACCAGAACCCTTGGAACGTTATTGGCAAGCGGCGTGGCGCTACTGGAGGCTCTGACGATTTGTGCAAAAACCGCCGGGAACAAAGTCATAGAAAACGCGTTGCTCGACGCGAAGGTCAGCATCAGCGGGGGGAAAACGATATCCGAGCCCCTGACGAAGAGCGAAGTCTTCCCGAAAATGGTGACCCATATGATCGCGGTCGGAGAGTCGACCGGAGCCTTGGATAACATGCTGGGGAAAATCGCCGACTTTTATGAGGATGAGGTCGACGAGGCCGTGTCGAATCTTACGGCGCTCTTGGAACCTATGATGATGGTCTTTCTTGGGACCACGGTAGGTTTTATCGTGGTCGCCATGTACCTGCCTATCTTTACAATGGCGTCTGCGATTGGTTAGCCGGCGCGGAGCCTGAGCAGAGAAAGCCCGATCCTTGGCGTGAGCCGGAGGTCGGATTACTGACAACATATCCGGGTGGGAGAGCTATGGGCAGATGGCCCAGGTCCCATCCGGACGTCTATTGACCCCCTGGGCCTTCTTTTTCGAGGAATTTTGCCACATCGTCTATGTCGTCCGGGAGGACTGAAGGGGCCTCTCTGTATCTCGAAACAGCCATATGGGAGATATTAAGGCTCGAACCTACTGGTTGATGGGGGGGCGAATCGCAGTTGTCACACTGCTGTTGGGCCTCTCCATCACATTTCATGTGCCGAAGGGCGAGCATGTTCAAACATTCTTAGCCCTGATTGTCATTACGTACGTGATCACGGTTCCATATGTGGCGTTGCTGAGGATCCTCACGGACCCTGAAGCCTTGGTTCGGTTTGTCTGGGTTCAGATTGCCGTGGATTTTGTCCTCGAAACCGTGTTGATCGCGAGGACCGGTGGAATTGAAAGCCCGTTTGCGGTGCTTTACGTGGTGAGTGTGACGGTCGCCAGTCTTGTCCCACGCCGTCGTGTCGGTCTCTTGACCGCGAGCTTCTGTATCATTCTTTTTGGCATTCTCACGAACGTCCAGCTTTATGGGCTGGCGGAAGCATGGGGATGGGTATGGCAGACTCGGCTCAGTGCCGCCGAATCTCTTCAAGCATTCGGCGTCTATGGATTAGCATTTCTGGTCGTCGGGTTTCTTAGCGGAGAATTGGCCGACCAGCTTCAGCGAGCAGATCAATCGCTTCGTGAAAAAGACCAGGGTTTGAACCGTCTCAGGGTCTTTCATGAAAATATCGTGCGCAGTATCAGCAGCGGCGTGTTTACGACTGATGAGCGGGGAGGTATTACGTCGTTCAATCCTGCCGCGCAAGAGGCGACGGGATATGGTTTCGAGCAGGTGCGAGGACGTCCATGGCGAGAGGTATTTAATTGCTACCCTGCGTCAGAGAAGGGCGAAGAGAAGAACGCCACACCTGCCGATGGAAGATTTGAGGTCGAATGTAAGCGGGCCGACGGTAACCGGTTGATTCTCGGGATGACCTTGGCTCCGCTTCACGAGCAGGGGGAAGAGACGGGATTAGTGGGTTTATTCAAGGATCTCACGCAAGTGCGTGACTTGGAAGAGGAAATGAGACGAAAAGAGTGGATGGCCAGTCTCGGCGAGATGTCGGCAGGCATGGCGCACGAGATTCGAAACCCTCTTGGAGCTTTGGCCGGAGCGATGCAAATGCTCCGGAAAGATCTACAGGCTGATGAGACGAGTCAACGGTTGATGGATATCGCGATTCGAGAAGCCAAGAGGTTGGACACGATTATTACGGAGTTTTTGCAGTATGCACGTCCTCCGGCATTGAATTTAGGCGAGTGCGATTTGAACAAAGTCCTTGCTGAGACGCTTGATCTGGTAGAACATGAAGCACGGACAAGGACGAATGTCGCGATCGAAACCTCGTTGTTCGATGGTGTGCTGTCCGGGCAAGTGGATCAGGACCAGGTCAAGCAAGTCTTTTGGAATTTAGCGACCAACGCGTTCGATGCCATGCCGAGAGGTGGTCGACTGACCATTGGGACGGGTTATCGCAAGGTCGACGTGGCCGGGGGAAAAGCGGACGTGGTCGAAATCTCATTTCAGGACACGGGGGAAGGCATTTCTAAAAAGAATCTCGATAAGATTTTCCTGCCGTTTTTTACGACGAAAAGTTACGGGTCGGGGTTGGGGCTTGCGGCGGTATACCGTATCGTGGATTTGCACGGAGGGTGGATCAAGGTCGAGAGCCAAGAGGGAAAAGGGGCGCGATTTGTTGTGTGCTTGCCGTGTTCTGCGGGGGCAGGAGTGCGGCTCTGGCATGAAGGTAGGGAACCGTGGAAAAGATTTTAGTCGTTGATGATGAGCAAGGTTTGCGAGACGTGTTGAGTATCATGCTCAAGCGGACCGGGTATGCCGTGACCAGTGTCGCGGACGGTGAAGAAGCCGTCGAACTGCTCAGCAAGGAAATCTTTGATCTGGTGATCACCGATCTGCGGATGCCGAACGTCGATGGCATGGAAGTGCTGAAAGTCGCCAAATCGGCATCCCCCGAGACCGTAGTCCTGGTGATCACGGCGTTTGCGAGTGCCGATTCGGCCGTCGAGGCGATGAAGCAGGGTGCCTACGATTATCTGACGAAGCCGTTCCAGGTCGATGAGGTGCAGCTGATCATCCGTAACGCATTGGAAAAACGGCGCCTGACGACGGAAAATATTCTTCTTAAACGTGAGATGGCGAGTCAGTCGTCGTTCGCCCAACTGGTAGGGCAAAGCGAAGCCATGCAGCGGGTATTCGAGGTGGTCCGGAAGGTGGCCGACTCAAAGAGTAATGTGTTGATTTGCGGTGAAAGCGGAACAGGGAAGGAGTTGGTCGCACGGGCGATTCATTACAACAGCGGTAGAAGTGCCCTGCCGTTTGTGGCGGTGAATTGCAGCGCCGTGCCTGAGACCCTGTTGGAGAGTGAGCTGTTCGGGCATATGAAGGGTTCGTTCACCGGCGCGATATCGAATAAAGCCGGGCTATTTGAAGTGGCCGACGGTGGAACGATTTTCCTCGATGAGATCGGTGATACGACGCCCTCGATACAAGTGAAGCTGTTACGGGTCATACAGGAACGTGAGTTTCGCCGAGTGGGCGGCCATCAGGATATTAAAGTCGATGTGCGCATCGTGGCCGCAACGAATAAGAATCTGGAAAAGGCCGTCGCCGACGGGTCGTTTCGTGAAGATCTCTATTATCGGCTGGATGTCATTCCGATTCGACTCCCGCCGTTGCGGTTGCGTAGCGGGGATATTCCATTACTGGCAAAGCACTTCCTCGAACGTTTTTCGAAGGAGAGCGGGAAGCCTGTTCCGACGTTGACTCCTGAAGCGATGCATGTGCTGGTGGGGCATGAATGGCGAGGTAACGTCCGCGAATTGGAGAATTTGATCGAGCGTGTCGTCGCGTTTTCGACGGAAGGAACCGTCACCGGCAGCGATGTGGAGGGGTGGTTGCATCGGTCGGTGGCTCCCCAGTCCCAGCAAGGAGTCTCGCTTGACTTGACGGAGGAGGGGGTGGACCTTGAAGGGTTGGTCAACGGGATCGAAAAAGAATTGTTGATCAAGGCCCTTGAGCAGTCGAAGTGGGTGAAGAAGAAGGCGGCTCGATTACTTCGACTAAATGCAAGATCGTTTCGATATCGGTTGGAGAAATATGCTATAAAAGGGGGCCGTGACTAAAAGCTCTCGAGAATCCGATCCTCTCCCGTCCACTACCGTCACGGTGTTTGCTCCTGCCAAGGTTAATCTTGTGCTTCGTGTGCTTGATCGCCGTGCGGATGGATTTCATAACCTCTGGTCTTTGATGCAAACCGTCCAGCTAGAGGACGAGATTGCCATTCGGCTCGATCGGGATCGCTCGGGCATCAGGTTGCAATGTGATGACTCTTCCTTGAAGACGGACCCAACCAATCTTGTCTATCGTGCGGCAGAAGCCGTGTTGCGCCGGTGCGGCTATGTCGGCGGATTGGACATGGTATTGAGCAAGCGAATTCCGATGGGTGCGGGGTTAGGAGGAGGGAGTAGTGATGCAGCCGCGACGATTGTGGGGCTGAATCGATTGCTTGGCTTGGGATGGTCGGCGGAGGAGATGGCCGATGTCGGCCAGGCTCTGGGAAGTGATGTGCCCTTCTTCTTCTTTGCGCCGTCCGCGGTCGTGATGGGGCGAGGGGAGCGGGTCAGTCCGGTCACCATCTCGGGTAGCCGCTGGGCTGTCCTCGTGAATCCCGGGTTTTCGATTGAAACCAAGTGGGCCTATCAGGAGTTATCTTCGAGTCGATCCCAAGTTCTGGCGCTTTCCGACGTCCATACGTCGCTTGGGCGTGAAGAACGGCTTTCCTGGGAACCGGTTCTTGAATCAGCAGAGAATGACTTCGAGCGGCCGGTCTATCGGGCCTATCCCCTCCTCCACGCCATTAAGCAGGACCTGCTGGGTTTAGGGGCTGAGGCAGCATTGTTGTCCGGTAGCGGAGCGACAGTGTTCGGCGTCTTTTCTGATGAGGCTGATGCTCGACGTGCAGCCGCAGATTTGCATACGCAACCCCAGCTAAAAGTCGTGGCAGCCCCGGTCGGATCAGGGCCGCTACGGTGCCAGCCGTAGGTGATATTCCAGGCAAAAGGGTCGGTTGACAGGGGCCTGCGATTTCCGATAGAGTCCTTGCCTATTTTCTTCTCATGCGCAAAATGCATGGGGGGACGAGTTGTGGCGGTCTGTCGGCGCCCACCAAAGAACCACTGAGAATTCAGTCAATTACGATCACGGTCGGACGAGTCTGGATATTCCAATGAACCAGGAATTAAAAATCTTCTCTGGCAATGCCAACCTTTCGCTTGCGCAAGAAATTTGTGGGTATCTGGAGCAAGGTCTTGGTGAGGCGACGGTTTCCTTGTTCAGCGACGGCGAGATTCGCGTCAAGATCGATGAGAATGTTCGTGGCGCGGATGTCTTTGTCGTGCAGTCGTGTTGTCAGCCGGTCAACGACTCCTTGATGGAGTTGCTGATCATTGTCGATGCGCTCAAGAGATCGTCGGCGAACCGCATTACCGCCGTCATCCCCTATTTTGGTTATGCCAGGCAGGACCGAAAAGATCAACCGCGGGTGCCTATTACCGCCAAGCTTGTTGCCGATTTGATTACAACGGCCGGAGCCGATCGGGTCCTTACCATGGATCTCCATGCAGGACAGATTCAAGGGTTTTTCAACGTGCCGGTCGACCATCTGTATGCCATGCCGGTGTTGCTGGACTACATTACGAAACAACAGATCGACGACCTTGTCCTCGTGTCACCTGACGCTGGTGGTGTGGAGCGGACACGAGCCTTTGCCAAACGTATTCAGGCCAATCTGGCGATCATCGATAAGCGGCGAGAGGGACCCAATCAAGCACAAGTGATGAATATCATCGGCGATGTCAAGGGCAAGAGCGTGCTGTTGCTCGACGACATGATCGATACGGCCGGTACGATCGTTCAAGGCGCGCAGGCCTGTGCGGATCAAGGTGCGCGTGAAGTGTGGACGGCCTGCACCCATGCGGTGCTCTCCGGCCCGGCGTTGCAGCGGCTGCAGGATTCATGCATTACCCAAGTCGTGTCGACTAATACGATTCCGTTACGGGGGAAAGACCTGGTGTGCCCGAAGTTGCATCAATTGTCTGTGGCACCGCTCTTGGGAGAGGCGATCAGACGTATTCATGAAGACGAGTCGGTCAGTTCACTTTTTGCCTAGGCCCCTACGCACTGGGCGTTGGATTTCGAGCAGGGGAGATAAAGGAGTATCATGAAATTCGATTTGGCAGCGACGGTGAGGGAGCAGGCCGGTAAAGGTGCCGCGCGGTCCATGCGGCGTGAGGGGAAGATCCCGGCAGTGCTCTACGGGCAAGGCGAGTGTATTCTGTTATCGGTCGTCCCGGGCGATTTGGTGAAAATTTTAAAATCGCACGCCGGTAGTTCCGCCTTGATTTATTTGACCTTGGAAGGGGGAAGTTCCAAGCCGGAGCGTACGGCGCTCCTGCGTGATTATCAACAGGATCCTATCACCGGCGCCTTATTGCATGCGGACTTCTTTGAGGTCTCCATGACCAAGCCGATCCGCGTCAAAGTCCCGATTCAGGTTGTCGGCGGTATTCCTGCCGGTGTCAAGGAGGGTGGGATCCTGCACCACAACCTGCGCGATGTGCATGTTGAATGTCTACCGTCCATCCTGCCGGATCATATCGAAGTCGATGCCTCACCCTTGGTGGTGGGTAGCGGCATCCATGTGAAGGATCTCACGGTTCAGGAAGGGGTCCGTTTTATGGATGATCCCGATCAAATGGTCGTCAGCGTTTCGGCGCCCATATCCGATACCAAGCTTGAATCTCTGCTGACCGGCGGGGCGGGCGCGGTAGCGGAGCCTGAGGTTGCGGGTAAAGGCAAGGAGGCCGGGGGTGCGGATGCGGCGAAGGCTGGTGGAGCAACGGCGGCGAAGGCGGGTGGAGCACCAGCCGCTAAGGCCGGGGGTGCGGCTGCCGGTGACAAAAAGGACGCTGATAAAAAGAAGAAATAGCCTTGTACCTTCTTGTTGGATTGGGCAATCCCGGTAAAGGATATGCCCAAACACGCCACAACGTAGGTATGTGGGTGATCGAACGGGCTGCCTCCAGGTGGGGCATTCCCCTCGCACCACGTGGCGTGGCTCAAGTGGGTTCAGGGCGGCTTGGCTCTGAACCGGTTGAGTTAGCTGGTTTGCTCGATTGGATGAACATCAGCGGTCCTCCCCTCAAAGGCCTCCTTCGCAAATTACATCTGACATCCGACGATTTGATTGTTATTCATGATGATCTCGACCTTGAGCCGGGACGCCTTCGAATCAAATGTTCCGGGGGGCATGGAGGGCACAACGGAATCAAGTCCGTCATTGAGGCGCTCGGGACTCCGCAGTTTATCCGAGTGAAGATCGGGGTGGGTCGCCCGCCTTCCGGCCGGAATTCCGCAGACTATGTGCTGGAACAGCTCGCTGCAAATGAACGAGACGTAATAGATCCCTGCGTGGAGCAAGCAGTCGATGCGCTGGAATGTGTCATCCATCGGGGGGCATCAACGGCGATGAATCAATTCAACGTGCGGGAAAGAACTAATGGAGAAGGACTGAGGACTGAGGACTGAGGAGAGTGGGGTTACTCGGCCCTCAGTCCTCATCACTCAGCACTAAGGAGACACATGGGACTCTGTTGCGGCATGATCGGGCTTCCGAACGTCGGGAAAACGACGGTCTTTAATGCGTTGACCGGCGGCGGCGCGTTGGCGGCAAATTATCCGTTCGCCACGGTGGATCCGAATACCGGTATTGCCGTGGTGCCCGATCCACGTCTTGTCACGCTGACCGATATCTTCAAGTCGAAAAAAACCACCTATAGCACCCTTGAAGTTCGGGATATTGCCGGTCTCGTCGAAGGTGCGAGCAAGGGAGAAGGGCTCGGCAACCAGTTTCTTGGACATATTCGGGAAGTTGATGCCTTGCTCCATGTGGTGCGGTGTTTTCAGGGAACAGATGTCGTGCACGTCAGCGGTGGGGTCGATCCGTTGCGCGATATCGGCGTCATCGAAACGGAACTGATGTTGTCCGATCTTGAAACCTTGGATCGGCGCAAACAGAAAACAGAAAAGAAAGTGCGGGCCGGTGACAAAAAGGCCGGATTTGAAAT
>JAOUPN010000010.1 GCA_029879905.1 Nitrospira sp.
ATGGTGTCTGACGAGCGGGTGATTCAGGATGACGGCTTCGATATCCTCCGCACTCTTCCGTGCTGACGGCTCGCGCGTTTCCGCGCGGTCCTTCACACTACCCTCGACAAAAATCGTCAAAACAGCGGCGCCGATGACCCACTGGGGGAGGTTCGATGCCTTGTCAAGCCAGGCACGGTAGGCACGACCGGCCGGCAATAAGCGGATTCTCTCGAAATCTTTTTGGGTGAACCCCAGACCGTTCATCATGGTAAGGAAGAGTTCGGGGTGTGACGTTCCCAGCGAAAGTCCTCCGGTATCTTCTTCGTAGATATTTTCAGCCAGCATGCGGCGGACAGAAACGGGCGGGTTTTTCCCGTGAATACGGGATAACAGGACGGGAAAATCTCTCACGTATACGGCATATTCCTGCTGAAAATGAATCTTGAGCTGAGCTTTGGAGAGACGCCCTTCGGCGAAATGCTTCCAGGCCCAGTGGTCTTTCCCGTCCATGATGCGAAGGAGGGAATCGAGAAACCGAGAAGTTGTTAAACGAGTAGTCATGGTGTCTTGCCTTGGTTATAGTGATATCGGTACAATCCATCAACCGGCGGTGAATCTGAGATGAATCCCATTACCATTCAAAATCCCGACGAGATCCTAAATCTGCTGGCGGAGATTACGCTGAGCGGGCCGGGGTTTACCTCCGAATCCCTTCTCGATTATGTCTTGGACGAAGGATTCACCGAGCCGATTTTCCTGAGCGCCAGCGGCGTTGATCCCACGGCATCATACAAGGGGCAACCGAATGCGTGGGGGATCTACCAGATTCGTGAATGGAAGCGCGTGTTGACCATTTCTGGTGGCCCGGGCCAAGAGCGTCGTGTGCGTATCACCGAAACCCCCTGATCTTTTCCGTGATCCTACAACCTGTAACGGGATGTGTGTACAGGTGCAACCATGTGCCTGACTCTTTGAGCGGGTGCGCAGTCCCACGCAGGTAGAGCACCAAGGTATCAGGTTTTTAAATAGTAGTCGCTGGGACGTTCGTACTACGATCCGATCCTCGGGTGGGGTTTTGCGGCAGGAAAGTCTTTGACGTTGCGCTCTTTCGTCCCTTCATACCACCCTCCGACCAGAACGGTTTCCTCGAAGTAGAGATAGCGGTGGCGAACGGTCGCCGCGTTTTCCCAATCTTCAAAGATCCATTCTTCCTGCCGGATACCTTCTTTCGTGAAAGACGTATTGATGGATTGAGGTCCTCCCCAAGATTTGAGTACCTGTTCCTTTGTCATGCCGACCATGACTCGATGCTGCTCGATATGCTGCTGAAAGTCCGGGTCAAGGAATTGGGTCAGTATGGGCCATGCCACCATCATCATCGCAAACAGGCCAAGACCGGCATAAATAATGATTCTGACCGGGCGTCGTCTGATAAAGGCGACGTGTTCCGACGAGGATTCGAGATGGGTGATGTGGGGATCGCTGGTCATAAGTCCTCAAGGTTTCGCAGATGCTAGCAACGGGCCGGCGCTGAGTCAAGCGCGTCGATTTTGTTATATTTCATATGATATTACGGGGGACACGCTATACTGAACCTCGCCAGGTACTTACAGGGAGGTTATCGTATGGACGGCCATGGTAGATTCCGGCTTGTTGTGGGCATGGTGTCGGTGTGTGTCGTGATGACGGCGTGGCTGCTGCAGGGAACGTGGACCGATGCCTCTGCAACGACCATCTATTCGTACACCGACGAGAGCGGGAATGCGGTCTATACTGATGACTTGCGGAAAGTCCCTGAGAAACATCGAGGCACGGTTCAGCAGTTTGAACAGAAGTCCGGGCAGAGCTCCGTCGGAGAAAAGATCAAGAGCTTCGGCTCGAAGTTTCGTTCCGTCGGGGTCAACATAGACGGGATGTCTCAGGAGCAAGCCACCGTGCTCAATTATGCCGGAGGAGCGGCGGTCTTCTTGCTGATCGTCATGTACCTGTCCAAGGAAAGTCCGATGGTCCGACTCTTGGCGCTTGGAATATTGATCGTCATCGCCATTGCAACGCCGGTGTTGATCTACTCCGGCGAGGGCGGAGCATTAAATGTCATGAAGGAGAAAGCCAATGAAGCCGCCAATATCAACGACAAACGACTCCAACAGGTCGCTCCACACTAGCCCATATTGTTAATGGTTGTCTCTCCTGTAATCGTGAGTCATGTAGACGATCCCCCGAGATTGTCAATGAGTACAGGGCTCGTTCTTATCTCTCCATCGCAGAACTTCTGGTGGTGATACCGTAGCGAAGACGGATAGGCGTTGCTACGTATCGGCCAGACCCCACATGTTCTATAGAAGCGAGATCGCTGACTTCACCCGTTCTGGTGGAAAGCCATGGTTGCCGGTCCTCATCGGTGCCCTTCTCGAAGAATGGGGTGAAGCGGTGGAGTTCCACCCGCCATCGCAGGGGCCACGGTTGCAGGCCGTGGGGCTCCACTTACTCCGCATACTGCGGGACCGGAATCGCTCTGGTGGGCTTATCCGGTGCCGACAATTGTCGCTCAAATTCCAAGGAATAGGGATTGAGCGTCGGTTCATGGGTATATTGCTGCCGATGAGAAACGAGGCGCAAGCTTTGGGCGCTGATTTCGATCCGGTCGATCGGTACGGTGGCGGTCAGTTGCTCGGGAAGTCCTGCCAGGGAGAATAACTGGTAGCACAGCGTCCAATCCAGTTGGTCTTTTGTGTGCTCTTTCACGATAAATCTGGCTTCCTCTCTGGGCGATCCCTTGAACAGGAGTATCCAGATATTGGAGCGAAAGGCCGGAATGTTCGAGTCAACGGAGGGACGAAATTCCGGAATCAATGACGGGAGGTCGGACAGAGATACTGGGCGGGGAAATTCGATGTCGACGAGGCGCACGACCAGCCGGCGATCCTCCCGATAATCGTTCGGATCAACCGCGTAACTGAAAGAATATCTGATGTCCATGCCGTGTCGCGTAAAGGTATAGACGTCTTCGCCGTTTTCCGGCGAGACTAACTTGCTGTAATAGGTCGCCCAATCCGTAATCGGGTAATAGGTAAACACGCGCAGGGCGGACTTTCTGTCGCGGACGGCCTGCGGCAGACCGAGCTTTTCGTGCAGTTCATTCTGTGTTAACCCAAGGAGCCCGTCTTCGAAGTAGGGTTCCGCGACGACGTTCGAAGGCGATACCCATGAGAAGAACAGGGAGAGCACAGCAGTGCCGATAGCAAGCGCGGTGGTTCGGCGGCGCAACAATAGGCTCCTCTTGTTGTTGAGACGTCATGGTATCGACGAGGCCGGATCGGTGTCAAGAAAGCAGCGGACGGCTTGCCGCTCTACGACGCTTCCAGTATGATCGCGGCACGTTCTTACAGAATGCTGAAAAAGTCCGCCGCCGGCGTTCCCCGCCTTGCCGAAACGGCTTTGCGAGGCAGGTCGCATCATTCAGAGGCTCAACGTACGGAAGGCGAAGGCAAGGTACTTATCCGCTCGCTTTTGATCGAAGCGAGGGTTCAAGCAAAGCTCGGTATGTACCTCCTCGCCTCTTTACTCGCTGCGGCCTTGCTGGACGGCCATTTTGAGCATCCTGCACTCGTATAGCCTTGGCACCATTCGATGTGATTCCCGTGGTGGGTTATGTCTATACTGGGTTTTTTCATAGCGTGCTACTTTGTTGAGGAGATATGACATTGGCCAAGAGTGTGACTGTACAGGCTGAGATCGAGGCGTTGCTTCAGGAACGCATTGTGATCTTGGACGGGGCCATGGGCACCATGATCCAACGTCGGACGCTCGATGAGTCTGCGTTTCGCGGCGAACGTTTCAAGGAATGGAAGAAAGACCTGAAGGGTCTCAATGATTTGTTGAATGTAACCCAGCCGGCCATCATTGAGGATATTCACAGGCTCTATTTGGAGGCCGGCGCCGATATCGTTGAGACCAATACGTTTAATGCCCAGTCGATTTCATTGGCCGATTACGGCATGGACTCGCTCGGCTATGAGCTTTCGAAAGCCGGAGCGGAATGCGCCAGACGTGCGGTTGAACGAGTGCAGGCCGATCAGCCTGGACGGCGCTGCTTTGTGGCGGGCGCAATCGGGCCGACGACAAAGACTTCGTCGATCTCAACCGACGTCAACAATCCCGCCGCACGAGGGACGACATATCAGGAATTGGTGGAGGCCTACGGTGAACAGACACGTGGGTTGCTCGATGGCGGGGTCGATGTCTTAATGGTCGAAACCATTTTCGACACCTTGAACGCAAAAGCGGCATTTTTTGCGATCCAGGAGGCCTTTGCCGCCGGTGCTCGCCGAGTGCCGATCATGGCATCCGTCACATTCATTCAGGCAGGCAGTAACAGGGGCGTAACGGGCCAAACCGTTGAAGCCTTCTGGAATTCGATTTCGCATGTGCCGTTGCTCAGTGTGGGGATGAATTGCGCGCTCGGACCGAAAGAAATGCGGCCGTTGATCGAAGAACTCTCACGCATTGCGCCGGTGTATATCAGTGCGCATCCCAACGCCGGTCTGCCCAATCCCTTGCTGCCGACCGGATTCCCTGAAACACCGGATTCGCTGGCTCCACAACTCAGAGAGTGGGCCCAGAACGGTTGGCTGAACATCGTCGGAGGCTGTTGTGGAACGACGCCGCCTCACATCCAGTCGATTGCCGAGACGGTGCGCGGGGTGAAGCCGCGCGTGATTCCATCTGTGGAACCGTATACACGGTTGAGCGGGTTGGAGGCCGTGACGATTCGGCCGGAAGCGAATTTTGTGAACATCGGCGAGCGGACCAATGTGACGGGGTCGCCTGCGTTTGCGAAGCTGATCCTGGCCGGCGATTACGAGTCGGCGCTCTCCGTGGCTCGGCAACAAGTCGACGGCGGCGCTCAGGTCATCGACATCAATATGGACGAAGGGATGTTGGATTCCATTGCGGCGATGGAGAAATTTCTCCGCCTTGTCGCGTCGGAGCCGGATATCAGTAAAGTGCCGATCATGGTGGACAGCTCCAAATGGGAGGTACTGGAGACGGGCCTGCGGAATATTCAGGGCAAAGCCGTGGTCAACAGCATCAGTTTGAAAGAGGGCGAGCAGAAATTCATCGAGCAGGCCATGCTCATCCGTCGCTATGGGGCGGCCGTCGTCGTCATGGCGTTCGATGAACATGGGCAGGCGGATACGTTGGAGCGCAAGATCGAAGTCTGTGAACGGTCATACAAGATTTTGGTCGAGCGCGTGGGATTTCCCCCGCAGGACATTATCTTCGACCCCAATGTCCTCACGGTGGCAACCGGTATCGAGGAACATAATAACTATGCGGTGAATTTTATCGAGGCCACACGTTGGATCAAACGGCACCTGCCCGGCGCCAAGGTCAGCGGGGGAGTCAGTAATATTTCGTTTTCATTCCGCGGGAACAATACGGTCCGTGAAGCGATGCATGCGGCCTTTCTCTATCATGCCGTCAAGGCCGGATTGGACATGGGCATCGTCAATGCCGGTCAGTTGGCCGTGTATGAGCAAATTCCCAAGGATCTCCTTGAGCTGGTCGAAGATGTCCTACTGAATCGGCGTCCGGATGCAACCGAACGGTTGGTGTCTTTTGCCGATACCGTGAAAGCCAAAGGCAAAACTGCCGTAAAAGACGACGAATGGCGGAAGGGCACGGTTCAGGAACGATTGTCGCACGCATTGGTAAAGGGCATTACGGACTACATTGAACAGGATACGGAAGAGGCACGCCGAGGCTACGACAGACCGATTGCCGTGATCGAAGGGCCGCTGATGGCGGGTATGAACATCGTCGGTGATCTGTTCGGGGCCGGGAAGATGTTTCTGCCGCAGGTCGTCAAGAGCGCCCGCGTCATGAAAAAAGCCGTGGCCTACTTGATGCCGTTTATGGAGGAGGAAAAGAGCCGTCTGGGAAATTTCCAGTCGCAGGGAAAGGTGGTACTGGCGACAGTCAAAGGAGACGTGCACGATATCGGCAAGAACATCGTCGGTGTGGTGTTAGGGTGCAATAACTACGAGGTGATCGATCTGGGTGTGATGGTCTCCAGTGAGAAGATTCTCTCCGCCGCACGGGACCATCACGCGGATGTCATCGGACTCAGCGGGCTCATTACCCCGTCGCTTGATGAGATGGTGCATGTCGCCAAGGAAATGACGCGTGAAGGATTTGAGGTGCCGCTGTTGATCGGAGGAGCCACGACGAGCAAGGCACATACCGCAGTGAAGATCGCGCCGTCCTATGATTCAGGGGTCATTCACGTGTTGGATGCCTCACGTGCAGTCGGCGTCGTGGGGAACTTGATGAACAGGACTCAGAAACCGATATTCGTCCAACAGATCAAGGATGATTACGGGCGGATGAGAGAGCTGCATCGTGAACGGGGCGCGAAGCCTCTTCTGGCGATCGACCAGGCCCGTGCAAATCGGCTTGTCACCGATTGGGCTGTATCGGATATCCCGACGCCGGACTTTCTCGGTATTCGACCGATCCCTGACCAACCGCTGGCTGAACTGCTCCCCTTCATCGATTGGTCGCCGTTCTTTCATACATGGGAATTGCGGGGTCGGTATCCGACGATTTTCGAGGATCCCACAGTGGGGCCCAAGGCCAAGGAACTGTTCGACGATGCGCAGCAGCTGCTGTCGGAGATCGTCGAGGATAAATTATTACAGGCGCGGGGAGTGTACGGGTTTTTCCCTGCAGCTTCGGTCGGAGACGATATCGAATTGTATACCGATGCCTCACGAAAGGCCGTTATCACGACGTTCCACCATCTTCGGCAGCAGTCGGAGAAACCACAGGGGCTGCCGAATCTCTGCCTGGCGGATCTTGTCGCGCCGAAGGAGTCCGGACGGCAGGATCACATCGGTGCCTTTGCTGTGACGGCAGGTATCGGATTGGATGATGTGTGCGCACGATTCGACAAGGACCATGACGATTATCATTCGATCATGGCAAAAGCGCTTGCCGATCGACTCGCCGAAGCCTTTGCGGAATATCTCCATGAACGAGTACGGAAAGAGTGGGGCTATGGCGATTCTGAACAATTGACGAATGACGAGCTGATCCGTGAGAAATACCGTGGTATTCGTCCGGCTCCCGGGTACCCGGCATGCCCGGACCATACCGAGAAGCGTCTCATCTTCGATCTTCTATCGGCGGAAACGCATGCCGGAATGAGTCTGACGGAAAGCTATGCCATGTTGCCCACAGCAGCCGTGAGCGGCTTCTATTTTGCCCATCCTGAGGCGAAGTATTTCGCAGTCGGTAAGGTGGGTAAAGATCAGGTCGAAGACTATGCCGGCCGGAAGAACATGGATCTTCCCGTCGTCGAGCGCTGGCTCTCGCCGAATCTGAACTACGAGCCGACCTAACTGTGTGATGTCTGTGGCGTATGGGAGTGAAAGGCGTGGTTAGGCCGCCCGGAATTGGTTGGGAGGTGCGAGGTCCGTATATTGATCATGGATCCGCGTGATATCTTCCGCCAATTCGAAGAACATATCGAGGAGTTCGGGATCGAAGTGCTCTCCCCTGCGTTTGCGCATAAGATCGAAGGCATGATCGATTTCAAACGCCGGTTTGTAAACACGCTGGGTGGTGAGGGCATCGAAGGCATCGGCAATGGAGGCGATGCGGCCTTCGATGGGGATGGCGTCTCCCTTTAAGCCTCGCGGATATCCTGTCCCGTCGAACCGCTCATGATGCGTGTAGGCGATGATTGCCGCGACCTTGAGCAGTTCTGCATCGGATCCGCTGAGAATGCGATAGCCGATTTCCGCATGTTGGGCGATCACGTCGAATTCTTCCTGTGTGAATTTTCCCGGCTTGAGGAGTATTTGGTCGGGGGTGCCTATTTTCCCGATATCGTGCATCGGACTGGCGGTGCGTATTAATTCGCACCGTTCCGGCGGGAGACCGTATTTCCGCGCGAGCAGCTCGCAGTAATGACTCATTCGTTGAATGTGTTGGGCGGTCGCGCCGTCGCGGAATTCGGCGGCGATGGCTAAGCGTTGGATGGTTTCTTCACGCGACTGGCGTAATTCCTTCTCGCTATGTTCCAGCCAATCAAGTGCCTGTTGAAGGGCTGTGGTTCGGATGCGAACGATGTCCTCCAGATGTTCCCGGTGAAACCGATTTTCCAGCTCGAGTTTGCGGCGTCGGAGTGCATTGGCCACATCGATCAACACCTCATTCGTCTCGAACGGCTTGACGATATACCCGAAGGCTCCCACTTCAATAGCGGCATTGGCCAGCACGGAACTATCGAGGCCCGTCACCATGATTGCAGCGGTATCTTTGTGTTCGACCAGGGTAGATCGAACCACATCCATGCCGGATTCGCCCGGCATGTTCACATCGCAAAGCATAAGTGCGATCGGTTGATCTTTCAGTATCTGACGAGCTTCTCGGCCGTCGGCTGCAAGAAAGACAGGATATCCGTGAGTTTTGAGGAGATAGCCGATCAAACGGCGAACAGGCTCTTCATCATCGACCACCAGGATGTTGCGGTTGTCGAGTAGGACCTGTTGTGCGTGTTGATCCGAGATCGTATCCATCATGGGACGCTGTCTGAAAAGAATACCGTAGGCACCGGGGTGATAGCCGGGTCTTGACTATATCGGCTAAATGAGTCGGATCCTGAGTGAAAATCCTTGTCAAGTCATGCACCATTCGTGCCTATTATGTTTCGTTAGTGACGTAGGTGAGGGGGCTGGAAGTGGGCGTAGTTTGGTTGGGATAGTTCAGCGAAACGCTGCTCCTGGAGCGATGTTTAGAATATTCTTCTTATGTGAACAATAAGAAAGAATGTTCACTGACCTCAAGCGAGAGGATGTCTCTGTTCAGATTGTGTCCCTAGGCCTTACCGCTTTTGTACACATCTCAGGAAACCCGGGTAATGGGCAGGGGGCCGGCTGTCTCTAGGCACGGCCGGGAGCCGTGTCGTCTATTTGCGCTTTCGTCGGCCCTCCACTATAATCGCGCTCGTTTATAAGCAAAGGGAGAGGACATGAGTGGAATTGCGGGGTTAGTACGGTTCGATGGAAGGCGAAAAGATCAGGTTCGCCCTGTCAACGTGACGAGAAATTTTACCAAACATGCGGAAGGGTCGGTGCTGATCGAGATGGGCGATACGAAGGTGATTTGTACCGCATCTGTCGAAGAAAAAGTTCCGCCGTTTTTGAAGGGGAAGGGGTCAGGATGGGTGACGGCGGAATATTCGATGTTGCCGCGTGCCACCCATGATCGTTCTCCCAGGGAAGCCGTCAAAGG
Organism: Nitrospira sp.; assembly: GCA_029879905.1. Lineage (GTDB taxonomy): Bacteria > Nitrospirota > Nitrospiria > Nitrospirales > Nitrospiraceae > Nitrospira_D. The sequence continues at coordinate 9,286 of JAOUPN010000010.1, forward strand.
AAAACAGGGGGGGCGTACCCTGGAAATTCAACGTTTGGTGGGACGTGCGCTGCGGTCGGTCACGGATCTGTCCCAGTTGGGTGAACGGTCGATTTGGATCGATTGTGATGTGATCCAAGCCGATGGGGGAACCAGAACGGCCTCCATTACCGGTGCGTTTATCGCATTGGCAGATGCCTGTCTGACACTTAAGAAAAAAGACCTGATCAAACGGTTACCGCTGATCGATTACTTGGCGGCCATCAGTGTCGGCAAGGTCGGAGGCGAGGTGATGGTCGATCTCGCCTACACTGAGGACTCGATGGCCGAAGTGGACATGAATCTCGTCATGACCGGGAGAGGCCGTTATGTCGAGGTGCAAGGCACGGCGGAGCGTACGCCGTTTGCGAAGCAAGACATGGACGAGTTTTTGTCGCTGGGGTGGCAGGCGATTCAGCGATTGACCTCTCTTCAAAAAGACTTGATCGGCGAGCTGGATTAAGGAACGGATGTGAAGGACATTGTGTTGGCCACCAGAAATCCCCACAAGGGAGAGGAGGTGGCGTCGCTGCTGGGAGATGTGGGCATCACGCTCCACACGTTGGCGGAATTCCCTTCAGCCCCGGAAGTCGAAGAAGACGGCGACACCTGCGAGGCCAATGCGATGAAAAAGGCAGTCACCATCGCTCGTGCGACAGGCATGACGGCGGTGGCCGACGATACCGGGTTAGAGGTCGACGCGTTGGACGGCAGGCCGGGTCCGTTCGCCGCTCGGTACGCAGGTGAAGACGCAACCTATGAGGATAACTGCCGTAAGCTGCTTCAAGAATTGGACGGTGTTCCATCTGACCGGCGTGGGGCTCGGTTTCTGACCGTCGCGGCTATTGCCTCTCCGGATGGAGATGTCCGGACTGTACGGGGGGTGCTTGAGGGGGTTATCACAGAGGCCGGTCGTGGAGAACGTGGGTTCGGCTATGATCCGGTGTTTGCTGTTCCCGAGTTGAGAAAGACATTGGCCGAATTGACGCCGGAAGAAAAAAACCGCATCAGCCATCGGGCCAAAGCGTTCGTGCAGGTAAAGGATATTCTTAAAGAGTTGAGTGCTGAGGGCTGAGCCGAAGAGACAGGTGATCGCTGCAAGGACTCAGCACTATAGACATGTCGGGGCGTAGCGCAGCCCGGTAGCGCGCCTGCTTTGGGAGCAGGATGTCGGAGGTTCAAATCCTCTCGCCCCGACCAAACCGCACTTCGTGTGTGCCGCGTGCTCTTTATCGTAGTATTGTAATTGTTGCACGCGGATAGACACCTCCAGTATCTTCTTTCCAGGCATACAACCGAGCTTGCTCGTGTCGCCGCCTCACCCGGCGCAGCCGCTCTTCATAATCGGCGGCGGATAAATTCCTTCGTTGTTTCCCACGTATAAACCGAGCTTGCTCGTGCCGCGTGCTCTTTATCGTCGTATCGGAATTGTTGCACGCGGATAAACCCCGCCAGTGATCTTTTCGACTACCAAACCGCACTTCGTGCGTGCTGGCGGCTCATTCGGCGCAGCCGGTCTTCTTTGCGCCGCCGGATAAACACCGTCGCTATTTCCCACACGCAAACAGAGCTTACTTGTGCATTCACCTGGCAAACTCTGCTTGAGGGAAAACTCCCCTTATCAGGCCAAGGAGACGGAGGTGGGAGGCTTCCCGGAAATATTCTTTTTCTTGAGCAGCTTGGTGAGAAAAGTCCGCTGCAGGCCCAAGTATTCAGCCGTTCTCGTCTGATTCCACCCGTTCATCCGCAAGGCGTTCTCAATAATTTTCCGGCTATGGGCTTCCATGCTTTCGTAATAGGTGTGCGGGCCTATCTCGGCGTCCTGATCTGTATGGGCCGGTCGATCGGAAAAGGTCAGTGACAGGTGTTCCGGCTCGATCGTGTCGCCTTGGCACAACACCAGGGCGCGAGTAAGTACGTTCTCCAATTCGCGGATATTGCCGGGCCAGGAGTAATGTTGAAGAGCTTGGAGCGCAGAGTCGCTGAGGACGCAACGTTTGTGCAGGCCCAGGTGGCCAGGGCGGCTGATGAAATATCGGGCAAGGGCGGTGAGGTCGTCTAGGCGTTCACGCAACGGAGGCAGGGTAACGGTGATGACTGCAAGGCGAAAGTAGAGGTCCTCGCGGAATGTTCCTTGGCGAATCGCCTGTCGGAGATCTTTATTGGTGGCCGCAATAAACCGTACGTCGGTCCGTACAGGTTGGGTCCCACCTACCCGATAAAACGTTCGGTCTTGGAGTACCCGCAAGAGATGGCTTTGCATGGGGAGAGGCATATCGCCGATTTCGTCGAGGAAGAGCGTACCTCCTTCGGCGATCTCAATTTTGCCGGGCTCTCGTTTAATCGCTCCGGTGAAGGCGCCTTTCTCGTGACCGAAAAGTTCGTTTTCAAGGAGGTGTTCAGGCAAGGCGGCGCAATTCACGGCGACGAAGGGTTTGGTGCCGCGAGGACTCCAGCGGTGTACGGTGCGTGCCACCACTTCTTTCCCGGTTCCGGTTTCCCCAAGCAATAACACAGTCGCAGTTGTGGGGGCTGCATGTTTCGCAACAGATAACTGCGCGTTCAAGTGAGTGTTTCGTGTGATCACCGGCTCAAACTGGTTCTCAATTTCCTTGCGAAGCGTGTCGACTTGGCGGTGTAGATTGACCGTAGCCAGCGCCTTGTTCATCACAACGGTCAGGTGGTCTGCAGTGTATGGTTTCGGCACGAAGTCAAAGGCGCCGAGTTGCATGGCTTGTACGGCCCGTTCAATGGTGCCGAAGGCCGTCATAATGATGATAAGCGGCCTTGTGTACGCGGTCGGAGTTTGTGAAGCGGATTCGTCGTCGACTTCACTGCTCGTCGAACGTTCTTGGACGTGCTTGAGCACGTCAAGCCCTGAGAGGAGCGGGAGTTCTAAGTCCAACAAGACCAGGTCGGGCTCTTCTTCGTGGATTAATCGAAGTGCGTCCTGTCCGTTGTCGGTTGTCAGCGGCTCATGGCCCATCCAGGCGACACGATTTTCTAAGCTGAGAAGGATATCGCGGTCATCGTCGACAATCAGGATTTTTGCGCGCATGCAGTCCCTGTCCCGTTAGAAACGCATCAGGTATTTCTACACAATACATGAAGAAACAATGTTCTGCCTATAGGGTTTAGGCCGGCTGATCTGATGCTTCGACGGTGGGGAGCGTGAAATAAAAACGTGACCCGAATCCCGGCCGGCTTTCTACCCGGATTTCTCCGTGATGCATGGTGACGAGAGTCTTGGTGATACATAGGCCCAGTTGAGCGCCTTGTGATGCGGGCATGGCCGAGGGAATCCGTGAAAACTCGTCGAAAATATTCGGCACATCGGCAGGGGCAATTCCGCAGCCGGTATCACTGACGCATGTCTCTAAGAGATGCGGATGGGACAGGCGACACTCGACGGTCACGCATCCGCCCGGCGGTGTGAACTTGATCGCATTGCCGATCAAATTCCAGAGGATTTGTTCCAATTTGTCGCGATCTCCGATGACGAGGGGAAGTGTATCCATGGGGGCTATCGTGACGGACACCTCCTTCTCCGCCGCGACAGTCTGCAAGCTCTCTACGACAATCATGGCGAGTTGAGGGATAGAGACATGTTCGAGAGACGGTTCGACGTTCTTCGTGTCGAGCCGAGACCAGTCGAGTAATTGACCGATGATTCGCTCGAGCCGGGAGACGTTGTGCCGGGTACGTATCAGGTAGGTTTGCTGCAATTCCGTGAGCGGGCCGGTGATGCCGTCGAGCATATTTTCTGAAAAACTTCGAATCGCCGTCATGGGAGTCCGTAGTTCATGTGACACAACGGAGAGAAACTTCGAGCGTCGCCGATCATGTTCCTGGAGTTGTGTATTCGCGAGGGAGAGCTCTTGTGTTCGTTGTTCGATACGTTCTTCAAGATGTTGAGTCAACTCTGTCAGTTTAGAGTAGGCCTTGGCGTTATCAATCGCCGCTGCGACATGCCCGGCGATAGTCGAGAGGATATGCAAGTCATCCTTGTTGCAGGGCTGTGGGCCTCTGTCGGCCATCAAATAGCCGATGTTTTTGGCATGGCTCTTGAGCGGCACGGCAGTAAGTGATCGTACGTCTGATCGGCGCATCAATTCCAATGCCGGCGGATGGATGCGTTGGGCGACGGTGTCTAGGTCATCGATCAGCAACGGTTTGTCGTGAAGAATCAGGTCCGCCGTGAAGCTGCCGTTATCGGCAACGGGGATATCGAGCTTGCGAGCGGCCTCTGCAATGTCCGGCGAGGTGCCGATCGTCTTGGCGACAGAAGCGCGATGTTCTTCCGGATGGTGAAGGACGACGGCCATTCTTACAAACCCAAGGTTCTCAACCAGCAAGTGAAGCAGGGTGTCGAGCAGGTGGTTCATATCGAGGGTGCCGGCACCTGCGATGGCGGTGCTGGCTTGATGCACGGTGGTCAATTGTTTGATTTGCCGACTGATCGTTTCGATGTTCATGTTGATCGCCTTGTTGCGATCGTATAACGACTGCGCCATGACGTTGAAGAGTTGAATCAACTGGCCGACCTCGTCGTATGTGGTGGGAGTAGGTAGCATCGGTGTCGCGTTGCCGGCGGCAAGTTGCCGGGCCGCAGCAGCCAGGCTTCGCAGCGGTGTGGTAATACGTGATGTGAGTAAATGGGCTCCGAAGATGCCTGCGGCGATAATCAGCAATGTCAGGATCGAGACGTTGCGGATGATGATGAGCAAGGCTTGTCTGGCTTGTGTGTCCGTGATTCCGATTCGGACAAGGCCCACGATCGGGGAGGTGCTTGCAGGCGATGTCGGACCGATCAACTCATCAAATTCGACGGCATGTCTGGACGGCATAGTGGTGCCGGACTCTCGAAGGACCGGCATCGCAAAGTCAAAGAGAGTTTCTTGCCAGACGGAAAAGAGTGGAAACCAACCAGAGGTGTTCTCAGGAATCAGCCTCTGAGTCGGGGAAAGATGAAATGTGGTGATGAGCGGAGTGGTCAGCGGAGTCTGTAAGAGCGAAGCCGAGAGTCGGTCGTCAGGATAGATCGGCTGATTTGGCTTTTCATGGGAGCCATCCGATGTGTGACGCCATCGTTTGGTTTGCCGGTCCAAGATGCGGCCGTCGGCGGCCGTGATGATGACATAGCTGACATGGTCGATCGCCAGCAAGCTTTGCATAAATTGGTCAAGCGTCTCCCGATCTTCGAGAACGACCCCTCCGATGCGAAAATGGTCGTTATGAACGGTGTTGTTCAACAAGACCACTCCCAGTTCTTGCAGGTTTTCCGCCATCGCCGTACGCCGATTTTCAATAAAATACCAACTCAATGATGAACAGGTCGCAATCAGGATGAGGCTGAAAAACACCACGAACTTCATGCGAAGGCTGAAGAGTCGAGCCGGGGATTGTAATCCGCGATCGTGTTGTTCTCGCGTATCGGGCGTCTTCATACAGCGGTTTTATCAGTAAGCTTCATCGATCAGCGTTTCGAGCTCTTTGGGAATCGTGATGCCCAAGTAGCGCGCGGTTTTCATGTTGACCGTGAGCCTTACATGTTCGACCGGAACCGGTTTGAGCGGCAGCCGTGTATCATGATTCAAGATGCGTTTGGCAAGGCGTCCGGTTTCCCTGCCGACTTCGCTGTAACTGATCGATAGACTCAGTAGGGCACCCATGCGTGTCAACTCCGGTGAAAAGCCGATGACAGGGACGTCCTTACTCAAGGCAGATTCGAGAATGAACCGAATCGATTCGTTCGTCAGAACGGTCGAGTCCGGTATGAGCCATAAGGCGTCTGACTCAGATAGCAATGTGCGTAGTTGTTGAGGGGTCTCCTTTCCGCTGTGAACAGGAAAACCACGGAGTTGAAACTGATGAGTAGCGGCCTGCAGAGCAGCGTCTTGAACCCTGGAATCGGATGTGCTCGGATCGTAGAGAACCCCGATTCGTCGCAGGTTCGGCAAGAATGTTCGTAGAATTGTGAATTGGCGGTCGGCAGGAATCTCCAACAGAATGCCGGTCATATTGTCGGCGGTGAGATTATGATGGAGCGGATTCACGACCATCATGTACAGAACCGGCAAGCCGGTGATTTCAGATTGTGCGACCTGTGCCGCTTTGAGTCCCACGGCAACCACCAGTGAAGCATGTCCATCGCGGAGGTTCCTGGCGATCTGCTTGCCTCGTTCAATGTCGCCACGCAGGTCATATTCAACGTAGGTTGCTGATCCAGGGGCCGTAGCCTTGAACCCTTTGATAGTCTCGGTGTAGGCGTGAAGGTCCGATGACCGTAGGATAGCGATTTCTTGGCCTGCAGCGGCGAGAGGAAGAGAGAGACCCCAGGAACCCACCATGAAGATGAGAGCGGTCCAGCATATGCAAACCAAGCGTCGCTGTATCTTGGTTCGGCCTGTATCAAAAATCAAAGTCATAGGTGTGAGTGATGTACGGAGTCCCCTGATTTGCGAGCGAAGTGAGCGAGTGGTTGCCAAAAGTGTTTGCCGCCCGTACTTTTACGTCACGATGCTATCACCCGCCTTCGCAGGACGCCACGGCTGCTTGGCCCTCAAAGCCGAGCGGATTCGGCGAAGTAGGCGAAGACCGTGGAGGAATGGCGGGTTCCATCGTATTCGTCGGCCGGAGCCTATGGGCGGCGTGCCGAAGCCTTGGCGCCCGGCCTTCGCAGCCTAATACGGCTGCTTCGGCGGAGTAGGCCCGGCGAGATGTCGCCGAAGACTCAAAAGGGGCCACGGTTAGCAGGCCGTGGGGCTCCACACTGTCGCCTCCTCCATAAGACAATGTCCGGACGCAGGAATCGTATCATGCCCAGTGGGCGGTATGTGTATCGAGTCTGCAAACTCTGCGCCATAGCTAAGAACTTATCATGTTGGTCAGGACTACGAACATTCACCATTTGACGGAGAGAATCAATGCCGTCATTTTTGGATCTCTCGCCAGAATAGGGAGGGATATGCTCCATAACTCTTAGATAAAAGCCCAGTTTATCGGATGAATCGAAGAGGCTCATACTGGACCTAAATGGATTCAATATGAATCAAATGGATTCACCCCCCCTTCGCAGCAGAAAAGGTTGCTTCGGTGGAGTAGGCGTCGGCGAGGTATCGCCGAAGACTCAAGAGGGGCCACGGTTGCTTGGCCTTCGAATCCGAGCGGATTCGGCGAAGTAGGCGCAGGTCGTGGTGCTCAACCCGCCTCCGCAGGAAGCCATGGCCGGCAAGCCGGTTCCGTTTCATAAGGCCTGGTGGAATATGCAGGTGATTAGGGCAGGGCACAATACGGCACATGGTTACTGATGGTGTGTGATGTTGGAAGAGGGGCGCCAAAAGACTTGCGGCGCATTATTGTTCGTCGGTGTGAATGGATTTCAAATCCCACTCTGCGACACCGTTGAGACCAACTTGCCTCAAGAGAGCTGCTCGCAGCCTTCGAAGTGAGGGATCTTTGGGTTCTTGCTCGATCAGTGAGCTCACGCAGGCGATGGCTTCATACCACATCGATGCCATGGCATTCGTGCGCACACTGTTTTGGTCGCAGGTAGTATTCACCGTGGTAATCATGAGGCATTCGCTGAACTCGCATCGCTCGATCATCCCTCCTGCCACAATATCTTGTGAAGGGGAGTCGGGATTTCTTTTCGCAGAGACGAACCACCGGTATTGAATATTCGGCTCAAGCGCGAGGTCGAGTGCCTTCAGATCGATCGATTGAACCCCTGCTTGGGTCGGAGCGGGAAGAGGACCTTCATAGATCGGAAGAAGTTTTTGAGTGTCGTTAAGTGTGAAAAACAGAGGATAGGTCGTCGGTTTTGAGAGGAACCAGTTGAGTGTCGGTGTTTGTTTGACCGTGAGACCGACGTGATCAGGAACCAGCGCCACGATTTCCGGCTCCTTCCCCTCCGTTCCTCGCAGTGAGCCTCCGACTCGTGCGCGGGGAGTCAGCTGTTTCGGGGGTGTGTAGAGAGGAAGCTGTAAGTCTTCTGCTTGGCTTGCCTGTGTGGTGCGAGGATGATCGTCTGAAGCCGTCGTCAGTGAGGGAAACCACAGTACGGTGAGCATGAGGCTCAAACCAGTCACGGCAAGCATACGTGGGACGCATCGATCGAACGTTGCCCGTCGGCCTCCCGGTCCCCTAGAAGGCACATGTGTGAGTATGGGGTACATCGTCTCCGAGCCCTCGGCCATTCGCATGGTCTCAATGGTGAGGATGAAGGGATAACGTCGATTCATACAATGAAGACAGTCGGTATTCTAGTGAATTAGAGCCAGTTGTTCAACAAGAGAAACGGTGACCAGTACGCCGGATGCGCATAGACCGGATCACTCAGTAGTGCGATCTGTGCCTGTTGGAGCGCAACGGCTTTGGACAAAGATGAATCATGGAGTTGACGGTAAAATTCTGAGATCAACATCGCCGATGCTTCATCATTGATGAACCAGAGGGTGGCCAACGCGCTACGGGCGCCGGCTTTCAGGGCGACACCGGCTAAACCGAGTGCCGCACGGTCGTCGCCGACGCCGGTTTGACATGCACTCAATGTCAAAAGTTCGAGCGGCTCTTGCCGGAATCGAAAGAGGCCGACGAGTTGATTCAGTGCTGACATCGTTAATTTGCCGTCGAACGTCAGGAGGAATGAATCATTCACGTCGGTCGAGAACTTGCCATGGGTCGCGATGTGCAACGCGCCGTACCGTCCGCGACGTAATTCCTGTTCCAAGCGAAGAGCCTGAAAGGCATCGTCCATGAGTTGGTCGCTCTTATAGAGTTGCTGAATCGATGCGACTTCCTCCGCCACGTAGGGAAGCGGGGGAAAGCCCTGTACCGATTTCGTGAGACCCACGGCAAGGACTCGTAGCGTCTCGCGGTTCAGCGGTCGTGGATCGGTCAGGGTAAGGCCTGGTGTCAACGCAAGGGCGAATTTCTCGATCAAGAACGAGGTTCCATCGTGAAGGGCCGCCAAGGGGATCGTTCGTAGGGCGCTGTCAGGGACGAAGACCAAGGTTGTAATCCTGAGTCGGGATAAATCTGCCTCTAACGGACGGACCAGCCAATCATACAACTGTCGGGCATGGGGTAAATATTCTTGGGTCGTACGTTTTTCTACGAGGCGGCGAAACGTTCGTATTTCCTGAGTCAACTGATCAGCCGGTAGGGGGATCGAGATGCGTTTTAGCCCCGACGGCAGGCTCATGAGCAATTCCAGCCGAGAGGCAAACATGATGGGATAGATAACAGCCGTGTCAGACGACAATCGGTCGAATGAGGTCGCTCGTGAACGGGCGGCATCGACACAGTCGTCCTGAAAGTAGTCCCGCAACTCTGCCGTTTTATAGGCTTCGATCGCGTCGCGAGCGGCAAGAAGGTATCCCTCGGCATCCGGGCCGTCCTCGGTGAGCGACGCGCGATGGAGTAAGAGGTCGGCCATCTCAAAAAACAACGGCCGGACGGATTCTTGACCTGCCAAGGCCCCTTCGGAAGAGGTGTGTGCGACTTCAATGCGAATGGGTTGGAGCGTCGACGCCGCTTGTCTGTATGAGGCGATGGCATTGTCCAGTTGCCCGATCGCAGCCAGTTGGCGTCCCAACTGCCATTGCCAACGATAGAGTGATTCCGGTGCATCGGCTGATTGCGCGGCGAACAGGGCTCTCCTCGTGAGGAGTATCGCCTCGTCCAGACGGGATTCTGTTTCGTAGAGATGCCCGAGATGTCCGAGGGCATAGGACAGCATCCTCCTGTCGTCCTGTTGCTGCGCAGCGGTGGCCGCTTCCTGGAGGACTCCCGCAGTGAGGAGAATAAGAGAGTCCCGCTCTTGCGGTAATCGACCGACAAGGCGTTGGTAGGCGAGCGCGATACCGATCAACCCGAGTGATTTCTGGCGCGATAGCGGAAGGTTCTTGAGTTGATCGCGTGCGGTGTCGAGCGTGATACGGCTGCTGGTCGGTTGCTCAAGTCGTAACAAGGCCCGGGCGGCATTCGTGCGTGCCGTCGCCGCGAGTAGGAGAAGATCGCTCTTCTGAGCAAGGTCCGCGCTTTCCTGAAATGCAGCCAGCGCCTCCTTGTCATGCTGCTGCAATGCGGACAGAATGCCAAGATCGTTCAGTATGGAGGCCAATGACGAGGAGTCCAGCTTTCTTGCCGACATGACCGCTTGTTGGAGATATTCCGTGGCGGCGTCGGTCTGTCGGAGTGTCAGATAGGTCCGTCCCAACTGTCCAAGGACCGAGGCTTCTGCGGCAGGGTCACCGTTGTTACGCGCAAGTGCCAGTGCAAGGTCCAGAGACTGGAGCGCCTGTTTGGATTGTCCTAACTCCAGCGAGGCTTGAGCGGAACGGATGAGCGATTCAATCCGTGCCGGAATGTTTCCCCCCTCCATATAGAGAGCCCCGGCTTGATTCCAACGGGATAGGGCCTCGCGAAAGGCGCCGCGTTGAAACGCCTGTCCTCCCTGTTGGAACAAGGAGTCGGCGGATGCCGCCTCATCCGTGGGCGCGGATCGTACGACGGAAGGACACAACAGGAACGCCAGCAGGAGGAAGGACGTCCCATGGAGGACGAATCCCCTGAATGATCGATGAAAGATCGGAGTCAGATGTCGAATCATTACAGTGCCTGTACCACTGCCTGAAGGTGAATGCCGTAGTCTTGCAGATTGCCGGGGGGATGCACGACGTGATTCAACGGCACTCCCCAATAGAGTTCGAATCTGGCCCGGTCTTTCGGCAGTACGTTCCAACGGATGCCGAGCCCGACGCTGACGAGTGTCTGGGGTCCCTGGGTGTTGCCGCGTGAGACCCAGGCATGTCCCATATCGACGAACTGGGCGAACTGGAACATCTCTTCCCCGCCGGCGTATTTGAACAGAGGGATCCGGCTTTCAAACGACGCGAGGAACGCGTTGTCCCGAATTAATGTATTTTCTCGATAGCCACGGACACTGAATCGTCCGCCTACCGGAATTTGCTCAAGCGGAAACAACCGGCTGTTGCTCAATTGCAGATCCATGCGTCCGAGAATCTGCACGCCCCCCCAATCGTCCAACCGTTTGACCGTCTGAGCTTGTCCGAGCCAGGAAAAGAATCGTCCGCTCGGCAGCGCATCGCCGGCATCTGTGCGGGCGTCTCGGGAATTGATCGTGGCGCCGAGGACATCAAACCCTACACTGAAGCGCGAACGGGCCGCAAACACGAACGAGGTCGTTTTGTGCTGGTACTCCTGGATAAAGCGTAGCGCGCTCACGGTGCTCACCCCGGTATCGGATGATCCCGGAATAAAAAGGGACGGCTGCCCGGGCAGGTCAAAAGTCGAGGTCACTTTGTTATAGAGATGTTCTCCGGTCACCGCCACGGCCAGTTCATCGGACAGGGTGCGATAGAGTGGGTGCCGGAGCGTAAACCCAATGATTTCGGATTGGGCTTTCAAGTTCAGAAAACGAAACTGCTCGGCGACGACAAGAGAGTCGTTCCGCCGATATGACGCGGTGAAGGTCGTGTCATAGCGGTTCAAGGGGAGACTGTACGCGGTATCGATAATCGGATGGACTCCGCGAGACCCCCCGTAGGTAAAACTGAAGAGATCGCCGTGACCCGTGACGTTTTGATGGGCGACGGTGAGGAGGCCTCGCTCCGATCCGACGACCGGCGTCTGGTAGTTATTGAAAGCCGCCCACGCCTTCCAGGGGCTTGATTCTTTGACGTTGACGTTGAGAACGCTCTCGCCCCGTTGATCTCCGGGGCGCAGTTCGGCGTTGATCCGGTCGATGCGGGAGTCTCGCTGAAGGAATTGCAACTGTTCTTGGATCGGTTGGAGCCTCAGGGGGATGTGTGCGCCCAGACCTATACGGTCGCCGATGTAGCCGGGCCGAAACCAATTCGTCCCTTCGACGTCGATCCGCGAGAGCGCTCCTTCGACGATCTCAATCGTGACCACACCGTTTTCGACATCCTGATCGGGAATCACGGCGCCGGAGGTGATGTAGCCGTGATTGATGTACAGCAGGGTCAGGGCAAGCCGCAGCCGTTCTAGGTCCTCGGTGTTCAGGGTGCGATGGTGGTACGGCGCAGTGACCGCTGCAATGTCCGTATCTGAAAAGACGGTGTTCCCGACGACGTGAATCGTGTTGACAAAGACACCGATTTGGCCCAGCGGCGTCTGATCATCGTCTTCCCGAAGAGCCGGCACCGGTGGAAGTACGGGTCTGGGCTGATGCGCAGGCGGCTCGTATTCTTTCTTCAACGGAGGGGCCCCCGATCGGCCGACAGGGTCGAAAATAGGAGGATCCGTTTGTGCCAACCCCGGTGAAGCGGCGGCAAGGATGAGCATGGCAAGGCTACCGGAGCAGACGGCCTTAGCGATGCCACAACGTCTGTTTCGATTCAACGATCCACGCGAGCCGATGATCATGAGTGACAGCCCGTGGATGTATCGAGGGCAAAGGCTCGAACCAAAAACCCCGATGGGGTCAGGTGGCGCAGTGAAAAGGAAGCCGATTTAGCTCCGTGGAGGAGGGCTGCCTGCGACGTACCCTGTTTGAGAGTCCTGGTTGCCGTGTCTGTCGTCGGTTTGTCGCGGTCTATTGCCGCGAACATCATCGGGCTGCTGAGCCATCCCCCTGGGTCGGTCGGAGCGGCGTCGCGTCCGGCAATGACAAGGCTGCTCTGTTTGCCGCCGGCCAATGCGACACACCGGTTGTGTAGAAGCGTCTGCGGCAGGCTTGTTTGGGCCGTGAGTCTGCCGACCGTGCCGCTGAGATTCGAGATCGGGGACTGGATGGTGACGGTGCCGTCCAATCCGAATTGTGATGAGGCGCTGACCAGGCTGAATTGATCCGCCAAAAAGACCGGCGTGGTAATCGTGATATTGCCGCCGGATCCTTGTATGGCCTGGGCCAGAATCTGACTGCTTTGCAAAATGACCGCGTGTGGATCGATGGTGATGTTCCCACCGGTTCCGTCGCCGCCAAGCACAGAGGTGCTGATCAAGCCGTTATTGGTCAGTCTCACGAGATCAATCGCGCGAATGTCGATGTTGCCGCCCGAGGCCTGACCGGCCTCCGTCGTGATCGAGCTTTTGTCGACGGTGAGCTGCCGGCCGGCATCGATCCGGATATCACCGGCATTCCCAGGGCCTGAGCTTTGGGCCGAGACCGACGCCCCATTGTGAATCGTCACAGATTGGTCAGCCGTGAGCGTGATGTTTCCGCCGAATCCGTTATTGGTGGTGCCGCTGTTGATCGTTCCGCCATCACTCAGTTTCAAGAAGTCCGTCGAAATGGTTATGTTTCCGGCGTGACCACAGGACATGAGGCAGAGATCGCTGCCGATCGTGCCGACTGTGCGAGTGTAGATTCCGCTGCCACGTGTGCTTCCGATTTCAGTGATGGTATTGGGGAGATCGAATAGGCTCTGCCCAGAAATTGTTACAGAATGGGCCGCAATAGAAATGTTTCCTGCATTCCCTTGGCTTTCGGTGCTGGTATTGATGATGGCGCCTCCTAAGACGTTCAGTTCGGACGTCGTGATCGTAATGGATCCGGAATCGCCGGTTCCGCCGAAATAAGAACTATCTGGAAAGAAGTTACTCACGATGGCTGATGGACTAGACAATTCATCTCGACCGTCGAGTGTGAGACGTTCTGATGCTGTAATCACAATATCTCCGGCTGCTCCGTCACCAATGGTCGCTGTCCAAATCTGGCTTGTGTTCGTCACGATCAGTTCTCGAACATTGATGGTAATGTCTCCCCCTGGATCGACCACTGTATTGGTGTTCAAGGACGAAGCAGAATCGAGTGAGAGTCGGTCGGCGGTGATAGTGATGCCGGCTCCCCCGAAATCTCCGTCAACGCCCACGGAGCTATTTCCGATAAGGTTGATGTCGCGCCCCTGCAGGGTGATGTGTCCTGCCTCGGCATACCAGGCTTCAGTGGAAAGACCAGCTGCCGGGCCGATTTGTAAGGTCTCACTCGCCTTAATGGTAAGATTCCCGGCGGATCCGCTGACATTTTCCCATTGCAGGATGCCGAAACGAAAGTTTCCGGTCGCGAGGTTCGGGCCTTCTATCGTGACGTTGGTGCCTTGAATGGAGACATTACCTCCATGTCCTACTCCGGCAGTTCCCGTATCAATGAAGAAGGCTCCGTTGGTGGTAAGAAGATGGCCTGTTCGGATGTCGACATTTCCGGCTGTCCCCGTTCCCGATGTGTGGGTGTCAATGAGGGCAACCAGACTGTCTGTGGCGCTTGTGCTCGCGGTGAGATTCTCTGACTGGATCGTGATTGCCCCGGCGTGGCCGCTTCCGGTTGTTCTTGCGGCCAGGGCAGGTGAGAGATCATTGGCAAGGGTCACATTGCCGGTCGCATAGATATCAATGGCCGTGGGCGAGCCATCGAGGTTGTGTGTGTCGGCCGAGATAGTGGCCTGGTCAATGGTAAGCTGTCCGCCGCGAATGCGAACGGTCCCTGCCGCATTGGCCGAGACATCCAGCAGGGTCCCCTGGGAAAGGGTGATAGCTCCCATGGTCATATCAGAGGTCGGCATAAACGTGACGGCGGAGATTTCACCGGGTGAGCCACTGCCGGCCAGGTTGATGTGTCCGTTCGGCGCTGAGAGTTGAGTGGGTTGAGCAGGGCCGCCATCCGGTGTGCCGGATTGAATCGTGATATTCCCGCCGACCAGCGAGATGCCGGTGCCATCGTTCACGGTGAATTGGCTACCGTGAACGATAATGGCTCCAGGATTTGAGCCTAAGAACCCATAGGCGGCAACCGGCGCAGTCGAAAGGAGGGCATCAGTTATGGCATTCGGAACAGCATTGAACAGTATGTTGTCGGCGAGGCGCAGATAATCGGCCGTGGTCAAGGCCACAGACCCGCCGACGTTGAGCGAGGCCGAGGGGCCGAAGACAATGCCCGCCGGATTCATGAGAAAGAGATTGGCATTGCCGAACCCGGTGGTTTGCAGCGTCCCGAAAATGTTGGAACTCTGGCCTCCCGTCACACGAGCGAGAATGTTGGTCGTCGGCAGGGCGGTTTCGTTTAAGAAGTTTGCGATGGTGTCGGACGGGACATTGAATGTCTCGAAGCTGTGGAAGAGGTTCGTCCCACCTCCCGGTCTCGTGCCCCCCGTGATGTCATATTGTGTGGTGCTCTCGACGGTCGTCGGAGCGCTGATTTGAGTATTCAGCCCGGAGGAGGTGATAGGAGGAGTTTGGGCCCAGACCGTGCTCACCGCAAGACAGAAAGGAAGGATCCGGGCGAGCTTGAGGAGTTTACATAGGGCAAGGAACGGAACGGTTCGAGGGAATAATGTCTTCATCGCTGACCGACAAATGTTCGAACCCTGTCTCTTAGCCGCGGTCCGATTGCGGGAGAAATCCGGCGATCGGACGATCAGTGCGCTCCATCGTCCTCCTGCGTGGTGTGCGCGTGAACGAGACGAGCACCAGGACGCACAGGGTTAGTCGTGTAATAGAGGCATGGACAGGACGATACAGACCCTTCTTGTTCAAAAAAGTTGATAGGGACGACAGGGTCACATGTGCGCGTTGACGGAAGACTAGGTTGGGTACGCAACCGGACACATCTGACGCGTGTGTTCGAATACAATACAGCCAGTTGCTGCGTCAATGGGGGATAGCACGTATGTGGAAATATTGATTAACACCGCAGCCCCCTGTGCTGGTCCGATCTGAGGCCTGATAGAGCGCGACAGAACTGTTCACCCGCCTTCGCAGGAAGCCACGGCTGCTTGGCCTTCGCAGCCGAAAAGGTGGCTTCGGC
This sequence comes from Nitrospira sp., assembly GCA_029879905.1. Classification (GTDB taxonomy): domain Bacteria; phylum Nitrospirota; class Nitrospiria; order Nitrospirales; family Nitrospiraceae; genus Nitrospira_D. The sequence goes on from JAOUPN010000010.1 coordinate 25,094, forward strand.
GGAGTAGGCTCAGCGAGGTGTCGCCGAAGAGTAAAAAGGCGCCACGGCTGGCAGGCCATGGGGCTCCACTCAGTATTCTGAGCAAGGCGCCGGAGCGCCTGCTATTGGCCATCTCCGGCGCATCTGAGTGTGGGATGCCTTGTCATCCAGTCGGAGCCACTCCCAAGCAAAGGCCGAGTGCCCCTCTGTGGCCCGTTGAGCTTTGACGACCTCTCGCCGAAGCCATTCCTCCAACAATAAGGCGTCGGAAAAATGGCAGAAAGGTAAAGACGAAAATTCTAGTACTTAATATCACATTTACAGGATCCCTCAAGGCTGCCTTGGCTAGACTGCGTCCAGAAAGTTTTGCAGGTCGTGCGATTCTGGCTGCCCGGAGAAGTGCGGTCACACATGGTGGTGCTGGTGTTGCAGAATGCATTTGTGGGACATGTCATTGAGGCACCTGTGCTTGTCTTGCAGGTAGTCTTAGCTGGATCAAGATTGAGAGGGGCGCCATCACTGGGAACGACATTGCATAATCCTACCCCAGTATTCGTCTGGTTGTTTCCCTGGCCATTGGGCCCGTATTTCACCGTCACAGTGTTGGTGCACCCCTGAAGTGCCAGGACCACAAAGAATAGGCCGCCCAAGATTATCCGCCAATCTGCTCTCGCCTGCGTTATGGTGCGCATTGTAGTTCTCCTTCTTAGTGTCGAACATAGTGGTATTGATGTCATGTCGGTTACTATTCACGTTCCATCGGCATGTCGTACTTATCGGACCGTGCATCCTCCGCTATGGTGGTGAAGGCCTCTTTGGCTGACCGGATAGAATCATTCTTCAGTGAATGTTCCAGCCCCTGGCTCAGATCTATGACATTGAAGTCGCAGGAGCCTTCACGGTGAAGGCCGAGGAGTCGTTTCTGTAGTGCGGGAATCGAAATGACGAAGTAGTCACAGTGAAGGAATTTGGCCAGTATGGATTCTCGTGCCTCACTCAAGACCCGAATCGGTATCGATAGGCTTCCCTCAAGTTGTGAGAGATGGGGGCGGATTGTTTTGTCTTTCTCATCCGCGTCAATGTGCACCATCGCAGCAGATCGAATCTGGATCGATTCTTTATTTTTCCCCGGTACCACGATCGGGTAGAGGAATGTGTTCGTCTGTTTCAACAGTGGCCATGGGTCGTTCCCACTCGTGTAGGCGCGCAGGGTGTCAAGACGGATATAGTAAACAGGCAGACCCATCTTCACGTCGGGATGTGCGTTCTGCAGTTCGTCCAGTGAGTTGAAGCCGAGTACGCGCGCGTATGCGTATGCTTTTTCCTTGTCTAGAACCAATGCGGCATTCAGTTTATTGCGGAGCCAGTCGAGCTCCTTTTGAAGGACTATTGTCGTGGATGCTTCCAATTCCTGACTGGCCTTGTGTTTGGTGGCCGCCACCTCGAAGTTGAGCGGACCAAGAACGAGCAGGGTCGTCACCAGCGCTCTCCATGTAAAACGCATGACTCTACCTACCTTTTGTCGGGGGGGGTGATATACACATAGTTGACGTCGTGAGTATGGATCTCGCTTCCCCATCGACCCATGGCATAGTCTTCATAATCCCAGATTTCGTCTATGCCGTTTGAGTCGGGCCCCGAGTGATCGTAGACCCAGAGAGATAACTTTTTAGTGTCCTCGTCATAGAAGTAGTCACGCACAACAAAGGAATGCCCTCCTCCACCGGAATAGCGCAGAATGAAGATAAACGGGCCGTTGCTGCATAGCTGGGCCGCAAGCTTTTCTGGTTCAAGCGGTCCTTTCACCCAGCGCCAACCGTATTTGTATTCTTTGAACGCTTTACTCGGTAACCCATTACGTTGGCAGTTCCCTTGGTCTATGTTTCTGCAACAATTAACCGACTGCCCAATCTCTTTGCTGGCGATGCGGCCGATAATGTCGCATTGATTCGGGGGGGACGAGTTTGTGTGAAATCGCATGACGGTTTCAGCGCTTGCCGCCCAGCACGACGAACTGGTGATTTGGGCGATATCCTCTACGGTCTTCTCATCAATGCGGCAGGACGGCGCAGGCCTGTGTGCCGGAATGGGATTGGTGGAACTGCTCAAGCCGCTGGGCGGTTTAGGTGGTCTCGTTCTCAGTGTTTTACTGGGCAAGTTGTTCTGATCGACACGGTGGGAGAGCTCCTCATTCTTAGACGGCTCAGAAAGTGTTGTCGTGTCCTGTGCGCATTCGACCTCAACCTTATTTGTGAATAGCTTGATGCCACATCCGGACATCACTAACGTACTCAGAATCACAAGAATGCAACATGCTCGATTCATGGTCTCCTCTCAACATGATTGACGCGCGGCCTATATAAAAAAACGAACCTATCTCGGAATAACCTATCCATAGCGCGGTTCCAGAGTGTGGGCTGAGGAGTGGCTCCGGTTGGTTGGACAGTTTGTGTCCGTTCATAAGTGGCGCCTAGCAAATGGCTGACTACGCAGCAGTTCGCCGTGTCGTCAGATTGTCAAAATACACTCTATCGGGTGTCTGGCCGTCAAGTGCTTGATGCGGCCGGGTCTGGTTATAGAACCGCAGATAGCGCTCCAGCCCTTGATGTGCCGCACGGACGGTGTCATAGGCATGCAAATAGACCTCTTCATATTTGATGCTTCGCCACAACCGTTCTACGAAGACGTTGTCTCGCCAGCATCCTTTTCCATCCATGCTAATCTGGATGCCGTGGTGGGTCAGTAGCCCCGTGAATTCCTGACTCGTGAACTGGCAGTCTTGATCCGTGTTGAAGATCTCCGGAGGGCCATGCCGGGTGATGGCCGCTTGAACCGCCTCAAGACAGAAATCCGTCGTCAACGTGTTGGACAATTGCCAGGCCAACACCCGTCGACTCGCCCAGTCGAGGATGGCACAGAGATAGACGAACCCCCGTTGCATCGGAATGTACGTGATATCGGCTGCCCAGACGTGATTCGGCCGGGTGATCGTCAGTTGACGCAGCAGATCGGGATAGATCCGGTGAGCAGGGTGGCGCTGGCTGGGCCGCGGCTTCTGATAGATCGCCGTGATCCCCATCCGTCGCATCACCGTCGCCACCCAATGGTGTGGCCCTCGTGTCGGAGGAGATCCCGCAGCATACGGGCTCCGGCGAACGGATGCTGCAGATGCAGTTCGTCAATCCGGCGCATGAGCGTCAGCGTCGTGTCAGAGACCGGCCGCGGTTGATAGTAGGCGGTGGACCGAGCGAGCGTCAGCAGTCGGCATTGTTGCGCCACGGGTAACCTGTGGGTTCGGTCGATCATCGCTTTGCACTCAGCAAGCCTGCCTTGGTGAGCGCCCCCTCAAAAAAATCATTCTCCAAGGTCAGTTGCCCGATCTTCGCGTGCAGGGTCTTCAGATCCGGGGCCTCTGATGGTGGTTTTGCCCCACCAAATACATCGGCTGCCCGGGCCAACAGTTGCTGCTTCCATTCGGTGATCTGGGTGGGGTGGACCTGGAACTGCTCCGCCAACTCCGCCACCGTCTTGTGCCCTTTGATTGCGGCTAACGCCACCTGGGCCTTAAAGGTCGCTCCATGATTTCGTCTCGTCCGCTTCATTGCCTCGCTCCTTTCTGTGACCACCCGTCGGTGGCCGTGGTGAAGCCAGGCTACCACTTATCATACTGTCTGAATTTCCGGAGCCCCCTCTCTTTACTCTTGCATAGTAGATTCCGTCATCTTGAGGGTGCGTAACATTGTTGTCGATGGTCCCATGCTCCTTTGGGATCTCAGTGCCGGCATAGATATCATCGCTCCCTGGTGTAGAACCGATAATGACGAGAGAACTCACGAAATCCGTTCTATCCATCGACCACTCGAAGGTCGAGTCAGACTTGGATGCACCACTTTCTGGGTTAGTGACCTGCTGCATTGTTCTCTCTTCAGAATATTGCGGTTGTGACGTCCTCAACGAGTATGTGGCGTTGTTTCACCGTATAAATGAAGGTGTAAGTTCATCCGCGTACCGAAAACAAAATGGTTAACGGCATTGTGTCGGGGCCGTTATCCTTTCAATCAGTATTTCTATAGAGGGTTTCCCAAAGGGATCACTCTGAAGTCTCCTCTTTCTCCCGCACTCGGTTGGATGTTTGTATCGTTCGAGCAAGGTGTGTGCCAGTGATGCAATGGCAAGGGATCACCAGTCATCGTGTAGGGAATGACTGGACTGTTATGCGGTTGACATTCTTTCTTTTTGAGGGTTGTGGCGTAGGTCGTTCAACTGAGCCAGATCATGGTGAATCTGGGCAGATTCAGTATGAATCGATTCGATTCACCCCATGAGGCATGTTGTGATTATCAGATGCGGCTATTCAGCTTTTCTCTGGAGTTGGTGCTGAGAATCGGTAAGCCACAGCACAAAGGTATCTCGTGCCGTGCTGTACTATCGGTTCCCAGCGTACGAGTCCGGGGAGCGAGATCTATTTTGTCGAGTAGGGAGGTGGACAGTGGCAGACTATGGGGCTTGACGCAAACGGGATAACCCTTCAGACTAGCGCCGGCAATTGTTGTTGATGTGTTGCTGAGTGCCAAGTCAATGAAGTCTGTCAGCCTCGATCTTCAAGCCTCAGCACTCAGAACTCTTAAGATCGCGCCCGTAGCTCAGTCGGATAGAGCATCAGCCTTCTAAGCTGAGGGTCGCTGGTTCGATTCCAGCCGGGCGCACCATACAATCAACAGGTTGCACGGTTCGCCGTTCTTCCCTCGTCCCATCGGTCACGGATCTGGTCACGGATTCCGCCAGTGTCCCGTCCGCGCGGACAGTGAGCCGTGGCGTGGCGTTTGGCTAACGGATTTCGTGAGAACGTCCGTCTCAGCACCACGTCGTGACCGGAATTCTGTTCCCGTTTGAGTGAATCTCTCTGCTTTCTTCCGTCGGATGCCCCTCCTTCGTTGCCGTATGGACAGACTGGTCCCTCATCCTCGCGGACAGTGAACCTTGTGTCTCATTTCCCAAATCCAAGTGACGCTTCTCCGGCATCCTGTCGTCCGTCCGTGGAACACAGGTCCACGCTTGTCCATGAGTGTCCGGTGAAGACATCGATTCCTGCCCACGCTTCGGCGGGTGTCCGCCCGTACAAGTGATCGTGGGGTCGTTCGTGGTTGTACCACTGCCGAATACCTGTCAGCCTGCGGTCGAGTTCCTGTCCGTTTGTCAGGACTTCCGGTCTGAGTTCTCGTTTGACCGTTCCAATGAATCTCTCCACACGTCCATTCTGCCTGGGACACCCCGGCTCAATCCGCTGCTGCCGAATGCCGAGCAGCCAGAGCCCAACCCGAAACAGGCGCGAGACGAACACCGCGTCATTGTCCGTGCGGCGTGCACACTACATGCAATATTCTCGTTCTTTCTCCCTCCGCCCCCAAGCCGACGTCGATGACCGACCACTATCTCCCCGAATAGCGGCATAAATACGTTGGCGTCTACGGTAGTCCGTTTGGCGATCAATCAGCCAGTAACCCTTACCCAACCGATGCTCCACGGCTCTATGGTCAGCAGTGGCAGTGTCGTGGCAAGGAAGAAGAAAAAGGGACATTCTACTTTTCTGTGGATCAAACTTGCGGGAGTGGCGTAGAGGAGTGGGGATCCACACCAAATCCCTGCGTCAGGTCCGCAGGCTTTGGCAACGTGTAGGCCTGGAGGCGAGCTTTAATTCACGCGGTCAGCCGAGGTGGCGCAAGAAAAAGTAGAATGTCCCCTTTTCTTTGTCCTGGATGGTTGGGAATGGTGGTATACCGATGTGTAGAGGGGTTGAACCAAATCTCGTGGCTACCGGCAGCCTGACGGTCGAACTGAAATCCGAGGGCCTTGATCCGTTGGACGATCTGGCGGTAGCGGAATCCGGCCAGCCGTCCCATTAGGAATTGACAATGAGAGGGTAATCGAATTTATCCTGCACAGGTGGAAGCGGGGGCGCTGTTTCGCGTTCGTGTTTCGCTTCGAGTATCTTCTTTGCGACATCACGAGCAATCTCAATCGTCTCCTGAATGGTTCGGCCTTGGGCGACGAGACCCTGTATCATATCCGATGTGGCGAGATAGACTCCTTCAGGA
>JAOUPN010000463.1 GCA_029879905.1 Nitrospira sp.
ATAGAATGTGTCTAACCCCACCAGGACTCGGTCTAGTAAACCTCTATGAAAAGGGGTCCAAAATATGAGCAGCGATAAACCTCGCGTAAGCATTGGTTTGCCCGTGCTCAACGGTGAGGAGTACCTCGAAGAGGCATTAGACTCCATTCTGGCTCAGACATATTCAGATTTCGAGCTAATCATCTCGGACGATGCCTCTACTGATCACACCCAACGGATTTGCCGTGCGTATGCGGTCAAAGATAGACGCATCCGTTACTATCGTAATGAAAGAACTCTTGGGGCTTCCAAGAATTTTAACCGCGTATTTGAGTTGTCATCGGGCGAGTACTTCAAGTGGGCTGCACATGATGATGTACTTGCTCCGGAGTTTCTGCGGAGGTGTGTCAGTGTACTTGCCCGTGACTCATCCATAGTCTTGTGCTATTCTAAGATTGGTCGTATCGATGAATATGGAGCACTGGTGGGCACGTACGACTATAAGATGAGACTTGATTCACAAAAGCCACACGAACGTTTTGGTAATCTACTCGGCCTTTATTTTCCCCTGTATGCGATTTTCGGAGTGATACGCGCAAGTGCACTTAAGATGACGCTGCTCATCCAAAATTACATCGAATCAGATAAGAACTTACTGGCAGAAATTAGTCTCATTGGCCGAATATACGAAATTCCGGAATATCTGTTTTTTAGGAGAGCTCACCCAAAAGCCTTCTCAAACATGCACTACACCCGTTACCAAGAGAGGTGGGACTGGTGGGCAAAAGCTGGCAAAATTCGACCGATCGACCGATCGACCTTCATAAGATGCTTCCCTGAGTATTTTAAGTCCGTAAGACGCGTTCCACTAAAGTGGACCGAGCGACAGTTATGCTACGCACAAATAAGTAGGTGGTTTATTAGAGAAGGATGGACATGGATGGGTAGTGACCTGTATGCAATATACAAGTTTCTTCTTTGCCGTTCAAATTTGGGACGCAAATTGGCTTCAGCCGCTGATCGGGTCCTGAGGCGTTTGATAATTCTAACTATTAAAAAGAAGAATGGAGTGGCATGAAGGTAGCTATTCTCGCTGGGGGGGCTGGCACTCGTCTAGTTGAAGAGACCGCGGTGAAGCCGAAGCCATTGGTGGAAATAGGGGGGCAACCAATTCTCTGGCACATCATGATGTACTATTCCCATTTTGGCTTCAAGGAGTTTGTAATAGCACTGGGTTACAAAGGTGAATACATAAAGCGTTGGGTGCAGGAATACTATACTTTGAACAGGAACATAACGGTGAAAACAGGTACGGGTGAAGTTATCTTTCATGATAGGGGTGAGCAGGAATGGGCATACTGGATAGTACATTTAGTCGATACAGGACAAAAAACTCTCACTGGCGGCCGGATCAAGCGATTGGCTCCTTGGCTAGGTGGTCAAACATTCATGTTGACTTGGTGCGACATTTTATCGGATATCGATCTGGATGCCTTGCTGAAGTTCCATCGTTCACATGGTCGGCTGGCAACTTTGACTGCAGTCCGACCGCCCTCCAAGTTTGGTCATCTTGTTTTAGAAGGGGACAGGGTGGCGCAGTTCAAAGAGAAGCCCAGAACTACTAAAGGCTGGATCAACGGTGCCTTCTTTGTTCTGGAACCGGGGGTGTTCGATTACATTGACGGCGATGATACAAAATGGGAGAGAGAACCCTTAGAAAGATTGGCAAGCGATGGGCAGCTTATGGCCTATCGTCACACTGGTTTCTGGCAGTGCATGGACACACTCCACGAAAAGCTACTGCTGGAAAGAATCTGGCAGAGTGGGAGGGCACCATGGAAAACATGGAGGTAACGGGGAGGTAAAGCATGCGAATACTGGTAACTGGTCACAATGGATACATAGGAATGGTTATGGCGCCGATGCTCCAAGCGGAGGGGAATGAAATTGTGGGGCTCGATAGTGATATTTTTGAGAAATGTACCTTTGGTGGCCCCATCCCAAATGTCCCGAATGTAAAAAAGGATATCCGTGACATTGAGGTTTCTGATCTGAAAGGATTTGATGCCGTGGTACATCTAGCCGCGTTGTCAACTGATCCAGTTGGCGACTTAAATCCAGAGATCACGTACAGCATCAATTATGAGGCCTCGGTTAACCTGGCGAAACTGGCCAAAAGGGTTGGAGTTCAACACTTCCTTTTTTCATCATCCTGCAGTATCTACGGTACTTCTGGTGAGGATATTGTGACCGAGGAAACGGAACCACACCCCATTACACCGTATGCGATCTCAAAGGTACGTGCTGAAGAGAGTATCTCGAAGTTGGCGGATTCCAGATTCAGTCCGACTTTCCTACGATGCGCCACAGCCTATGGAGTATCCCCCAAGCTTCGGTTTGATCTAGTACTCAACAATCTGGTTGCCTGGGCCTATACCACTGGCATTGTACGGTTAAAGAGCGATGGCACTCCGTGGCGCCCAATCATACATATCGAAGATATTTCGCGAGCTTTTATCGCCATTCTAAACGCCCCCCGCAACTTGGTTCACAACCAAGTTTTCAACGTTGGTATCACGGAAGAAAACTATCAAGTACGAGAACTGGCTGATATCGTGAAAGAGACGGTGCCTGGCTCCCGAGTTGAATACGCAAGAGATGCAGCCCCGGACAAGCTTGACTATCGGGTCGATTGTAGCAAGTTGACCCGAACACTATCCGAATTCAGGCCGCAATGGAACGCTAGCCTGGGAGCCAAGCAACTGTATACCGCTTATCAGAAAGTTGGGTTGACCTCCACCGAAGAGTTTGAGGGACCT
>JAOUPN010000107.1 GCA_029879905.1 Nitrospira sp.
GTCGCGATCCAACTGTGCATCATGATCTTGAGATACCGTCCCCATGTGAACTTCCTACTCTTCCGACTTGCGTCGGGTGCTGATAGTGAATGTCGCCGAACTCACTCAGCCTTGCGAGTTTCGGCGGTCGACCCGTCCGATGCATCCTGCGCCGAGGTATCCTTCTCAAGAGGAGAAGGCACTTCTCCTAACGCAGCAATATGATCGATGATCGTATGACTGACCTGTTCGTAAAACCGTTTCGTCTCCGTTTTCTCTTTCCGGTCGACCGGATCAAACCGAATGGGCTCTCCGAAACTGACCGTGACCTGCCGTCCTCGTGGCCACTTGGCTCCTGTCGGCAAGACGTCAAACGTTCCCTTCAGATATGCCGGGACCACCGGACATCCGGTCTTCGAGACAATGACGCCGATCCCCGCTTTGGGCGGTTGCAACACTCCGTCACGGCTCCGTCCACCCTCGGGGAAAATCACCACGACCTCGCCGGCCCGAATCAAACTGATCGCTTTGCCGAAGGCTTCCCGGTCTAATCGACCCATCCGCACCGGAATCCATCCGAGCGATCGAAGAATGCCGCTTAACCCAGGAACCGGGAATAAGTCGCTACGACCAAGATACCAGGCCCGCCGTCGCATCCCACAACCGAGCAGTGGGATGTCAAGATAGCTCGCATGATTCGCCGCAACCAAGACGCCACCGGTGTCCGGTACTGCACCCTGAACCCGATAGCGGAACCAGATTCGGCCGATCGCCCTGGTAAGAATCCAGAGAATGCCGTACGCAATGTTGGTCACGACACAGCCGACACCGCCGCCATCATACGATCCACTACCTGCTCAATATTGAGCTGCGACGTATCGATGGGCCGCGCATCGGCGGCAGGAACCAGCGGTGCAATCGCACGATTTCGGTCCCGCATGTCTCGACCCGATAGATTCTGATACGTCGTTTCGATTCCCCCTGTATGGCCGGCGGCCACCAACTCACGATGCCTCCGCTCGGCCCGCACCGTCGCATCCGCATCGAGAAAAAACTTTACCGACGCAGTAGGAAATACCTTGGTGCCGATATCGCGCCCTTCCGCCACAACTGACCCGCGTTGAGCGATTTGCCGCTGAACAGGAAGCAGCCAGTCTCTGACAGCCGGCACAGCCGAAATGACGGATGCCGCGCTTGTCACATCGGGGGTCCGAAGTTCGCCGCTTACATCTACGCCGTCGACTAACACCTGCATCGAACCGTTGTGAAATTGCATATGCACCGAGGTGGTTTGGAGGAGACTCGCCACCCGCTCATGATCCGTCAGTGAAACGGTCTCTCGCAGCATTTTCCACGCAATGGCCCGGTACAAAGCTCCGGTGTCGAGATAGAGAAAACCCAGTCTGGCCGCCAACAATTTGGCCACGGTGCTTTTACCGACTCCTGCCGGTCCGTCAATAGCGATGATCACGAATGTTCCGTATGCTGGTTCAACGTATGTCCTTAGAAAGACGCTGTATTATAGCCCTCTCTCCCCTTGCGTCAATAGCTCCGACAGTGTCTGTTCAAAGTTCGGGAAAGAGGTTTCCACACACCCACAATCGGCAATCGTCATACCGGACTCTGCCGTCAACCCTCCGATGGCCAGAGACATCGCTACTCGATGGTCTCCATGACTGTGCGCCTGGCATGCGGCCCTCAGACGTCCATTTTCTCCCGATCTGCCCAACCCTTTGATCACCAATCCGTCGGGTTTTTCGGTCATCCGTGCGCCCATAGCCTGCAACTCGGCGGCCATCGTGGCGATGCGATCACTTTCCTTGACCCGTAACTCCTCCGCACCGGAAATGACGGTGTCGCCATCCGCCACCGCCGCCGCGACACAGAGAATGGGAAATTCATCGATCGTTTGGGGGATGAGATCCGGACCGATGGTCACACCCTTGAGCACAGCCGATTTCACACGGAGATCAGCGACCGGCTCACCAGACTCTTCTCGCTGAGCCAGCACCTGGATATCAGCCCCCATCTTCTTCATCACGTCGATTAAACCGATCCTCGTCGGGTTAAACCCGACATTGCGAATCGTGATATCGGATCCAGGGACGATGGTCGCCCCGACGATAAAAAAGGCGGCGGCGGAAAAATCACCGGGAATCGTCATGGTTCGTCCCGCCCACCCTGCATTCGGGCGTCCACGTAACACCAATGCCCCGTCTTCTCTTTCAAGAGGCACGCCGAATGATTGGAACATCCGTTCGGTATGGTCTCGTGACAGACGGGGTTCGCGAAGCTTCGTTGTGCCCTCCGCGAAAAGACCGGCGAACAACAGCGAGGACTTGATCTGCGCACTGGCGACGGGCGAGACATACTCAATCCCATGAAGCCGTTTACCCGTGATAGCCAGCGGAGCCAGCTCTCCTCCCTTGCGCCCCGCAATCACGGCCCCCATCTCCCGCAACGGTTTCACCACTCGCCCCATGGGACGACGGCGAATCGATTCATCGCCTGTCAGAACCGTGAAAAAGTCCTGTCCTGAGAGCAGCCCGGCCAACAGACGAATACCCGTACCGGAATTCCCGCAATCGATCGGCCCGTTCGGCTCACTCAACCCCCAAAACCCTTTCCCATGAACGGTCAGGCAATCAGGAGTTTCATCGATTCGAATGCCGAGCGTCTGAAACGCTCGCATGGTATTCAAGCAATCTTCTCCCCGACAATACCCGAATACCCTGCTCTCGCCTTCGGCGAGTGCGGTCAGGATCAGCGCCCGATGGGTGACGGATTTGTCACCAGGAACGCCGATCGTCCCTTTGAGCACACAACCAGGCGTGGTAGTCATTGAAATCATGGTCGTCAATTATGCGTTCGCATTCGGACGCACATGCAGTTGTTCCCGTTCATGTTTGGCTCGTTCGATGACCTTTTCGATTCCGGCCGCATCCCCCGTGGCGATCAATCGTTTCATTTCATCCAACGCCTGCTGATATCGTTCGATCAGCGCCACCACGTTGTCTCGATTCCACAGAAAAATATCCCGCCACATCTCCGGAGAACTGGCGGCAATCCGTGTCGTATCCCGCAGCCCACCCCCTGAATGGCGTGCCAAATCCAACGAGGGCACATGATGGTCGCGCGTATCGGCCAAGGCATTCATCAGGGCAAACGCCGCAACGTGGGGCAAATGGCTGACCGCTCCAAGAACGGCATCGTGTACATGCGGGTCCATGGTCAGCACGATCGATCCGGTTTCTTCCCAGAGTCGTTCGATTCGTTCCAGCGCGTGAGGATCGGTGCGCGTGGTCGGGGTCAGGATGCATCGAGCGCCTTGAAATAAACCATCGGACCCCGCAGCGACTCCTGTTTTTTCTTTGCCCGCAATCGGATGCGCCCCGACGAAGTGCACCCCTGCCGGCATCGCCGCCTCCGACCGTTCGACCAACGCGCCTTTCACGCTCCCGACATCGCTCACGATCGCGCCAGGCTCCAAACAGTGAGCCCACTCCTTGAGGTGCCGTTCATAGGTATCAACGGGTGTCGCCAGAATGATCAGATCCGAGCCTTTAATGCCCTCCTTGGGATCCGCCACATACCGGTCGATCGCACCCAGTTCCACTGCCGTCTGGAGATTTTCCACACGCCGACCGATGCCGACAACATGATCGACCAAGGCTTTCCGGCGCAGGATCATCCCCAGGGATCCGCCGATCAGCCCGACTCCGATAATCGTCGCCTGTTTGAAGTGCACCGGCATTCGGTCTCGACTAGATTTCTCGCCCGACGGCTTTCGCGATAGCTCCAAGGTCGTGCATCAGCGCTTTAAACTTCGACGGCATGATCGATTCTTCTCCGTCGCACAGAGCGCACTCAGGATTCGAATGGACCTCGATAAGCAAACCATCCGCGCCGGCTGCCACGGCAGCCTTCGACATCGGCGCGACCAGATTCCACTTGCCCGTGGCGTGGCTGGGATCCACAATAACGGGGAGGTGAGAGAGCTGTTTTAATGTCGGGATAGCCGCAATATCCAGCGTATTGCGATACTGCGTTTCAAATGTGCGGATCCCCCGTTCGCACAACATGACATTGCGATTACCGCGAGACATGATGTACTCGGCGGACAGGAGAAACTCCTTGATGGTGGCCGACAATCCACGCTTTAAGAGCACCGGCTTGTCGTAGGCGCCGACCTCCTTCAGCAACTCAAAATTTTGCATGTTCCGCGCGCCGATCTGGATAATATCCGCCTTTTCAAGAAACAGTTCGATATCCCTGGTATCAAGGATTTCGCTGACCACGGGGATCCCCGTCTGCTTCTTGGCCTCGACTAAATAATCCAAGCCTTCACGTCCCAAACCTTGAAAGGAATAGGGCGATGTCCTGGGCTTATAGGCGCCACCACGGAGCACCGAAGCCCCTGCCGCCTTTACCTCGTGTGCGATTCCCACCGTAAGCTCAAGTCGCTCCACCGCACAGGGTCCCGCCATGATCGCCAACTTCTTATCGCCGATCCTGACGTCACCGACGTCAATAATCGTCCCTTCCTTCTGAAACTCCCGGCTCACGAGTTTCCAAGGGGCCAGGATGGGGAGAACACTCTCCACTCCCGGAAGCGCCGTGAGCGGCTGATTATGTAAAATGCGGTCGTCACCGATCACCCCGATGATCGTTCGTTCCTGACCGGTCGAAATCTGCGACTTCAGGCCAAGATCCCTCAGACGATCGATAATATGGTCGACTTGGCTTTCCGAAGCCTCCGGCTTCAAGACGATGATCATGTTCCCCTCACTGTTCCGTGCTTATACCGTCAAGACGCGCTTGAGGGCGTGAAGAAACACCGTGTTGTCTTCCGCCTGTCCGATGGTCACCCGAAGCATGGTCCCTTCGATATGCCTCACAATGACCCCTTCACGCAGGAGCGATTCAAACACCCGTCGCCCATCTCGCTTGACATCGAAATAGAGAAAATTCGCTTCGCTTGGAATCGGCTCGAAACCGAGTTCCCTTAGACCCCGGCCGACCTGCTCCATCCCCGCAACATTGACGGCTCGGCTGTTCGCCACATGGTCATCATCCCCCAATGCCGCCAGCGCAGCCCGCTGGGCAAGACTATTTGCATTGAACGGGGGGCGGATCCGATTCAGGATACCCGCGATCTCCGGCGTCGTGATACCGTAACCGATCCTCAACCCGGCTAACCCATATATTTTAGAAAATGTCCTCAGGACGATCGCGTTTCTCCCCTCCTTCACATATCGGATGGAATCGGGAAATTGCGGATCGCGGACATACTCAAAATAGGCCTCATCGAATACCACGACGATATCCTGCGAGACTCGATCCATCAGACGGCTCACCGCATCGGCATCGACCATCGTCCCCGTGGGATTATTGGGATTGCAGACAAACAGCAAGCGAGTCCGCGGCGTGATCGCTCGCGCCATTGCGTCAAGATCATGCGTCCAGTCGACCAAGGGAACCGTGACCGGTTTCCCATGCGCGGCCGTCACCTCCATCTTATAGATGACAAAGGTGTGATCGGCCATCACCGCTTCGTCCCCGGGAGCCAAGAACGCCCTAGCCAACAGTCCAAGAATTTCGTCTGACCCATTGCCCAATATGACCTGGTCGCTCCCCACTTTCCATCGATCCGCAATCGCATGCCGGAGACGATACCCACCGCCGTCCGGATAACGATGCAAGGAAGCATGCTCTTCTGCCAACGCTGCAACGGCCTTGGGGGAAGGGCCGACCGGATTTTCATTGGAGGCCAGCTTAATCACCCGGTCCAGGCCAAGCTCACGCTGCAGTTCGTCGACAGGTTTCCCCGGGACGTAGGGATTCAGCGACTGAATATCCGGATGAATGTAGAGCGCCATCGGTTTAGCTGTAGATCGGATACGATCCGAGAATTTTCATGAATAGACATCGCGACTTGACTTCTTCGATCGCCTTGCTGACTCGCTCTTCCGTCACATGGCCTTCCACGTCCACGAAAAAGATATATTCCCACGCCTTTCGCTGCGAAGGCCGGGATTCGATCTTGGTCATACTCAGGCCATGAGAAGCAAAGGGACGCAGCAGTTCATAGAGTGCCCCGACCTTGTCTTTGACGGACAACATCAGCGATGTCTTGTCTTTCCCTGTCCGTTCGGACGGCTTCTGCGACAGCACGAGGAAACGGGTCACGTTATTCACATTGTCTTCGATACGGGCCTTGATGACGTTCAGCCCGTACAATTGGCCCGCCAACTCCGACGCAATCGCGGCAGAAGAAGGCTCATCGATGCAAAGCTCAGCCGCCCGTGCCGTACTCGCGACTTCCATCGCCGGAACATGGGGGAGATTCGTCTCCAGCCAATTTCGGCATTGCGCAATCGCGTGCGGATGGGAGTAAATTTTCTTCACGTCTTCGAGAAGACCTGACTTCGACAGCAGATGGTGCGATACCTCCTGCAGCACCTCGCCGTAGATCAACAAATTGGAATCAATGAACATGTCGAGCGTATGGTTCACCACGCCTTCCGTCGTGTTTTCGATCGGCACCACACCGAAATTCGCGCGCCCCCGCTCCACTTCACTGAAGACTTCTTTGATGCTACGGACCGGCACAAATTGCGCCGACGAACCGAACTTCTGCATACACGCCATGTGGGTGAACGTTGCTCGAGGCCCAAGATAGGCGACTTTCTGCGGACCCTCCAACGACAAGGAGGCGGACATGATTTCCCGATACACGGACCGGATGGCTTCGGCGGGAAACGGACCGGTATTCCGTTTCGTTAGACGCTCGATAATAGCCGTTTCACGTCCTTGTGTATGGAGATTGGCATTCGCATCTTTTTCCTTCTTCAACTTGCCGATTTCGATCACATGCATGGACCGCTCGTTCAGCAAGCGGATAATCTCATTATCGATCCGATCGATCCCATCGCGATGGACAAGCAAATCTTCCGACATAATACAACGACCTCGAACAGAGTTCCGCAGGCCTGGTCACCATCCGGCAACCGGCCCACTACGAGAAAGTGAAGAATCTTACAAGAACATTCAAAGCCTTTTCAAGGACAACGCCGGTGATTCCACCACCACAAAAGAAGGGCCTCGGACTATCCGAAAGAGGGAGCGCACACCGATACTCGACCATCCAAACGACAGGCGGCGATCAGACAAGCAGCGTCGAGGGCCGCTTGAAATGCTCACATGCCCGCAAGGTCGCCTGTCGCCCACGGCCGGTCCGATCCAGATAGCCGGCTTGGATCAAGTACGGCTCGTAGACATCCTCCAGAGTCCCTCGATCTTCCTGAAGAGCGGCCGCGAGAGATTCAATCCCCACCGGTCCACCGTTAAATTTATCGATGATCGTCAGGAGAATCTTTCGGTCCATTTCGTCGAACCCGGCTTCATCGATGCCCATCCAGGCCAAACCCTCTTGCGCCACGCGCTTGGTGATATGACCGTCTGCCTTGACCTGAGCATAGTCCCTGATCCGCTTGATCAATCGATTGGCGATGCGAGGCGTCCCACGAGCCCGACAGGCGATCTCCGCCGCCCCGTCCCGATCAATCCCCACATCCAGCACCCCGGCTGACCGCATCACAATGGCTTCGAGCTGTGAAGGCAGATAAAATTCGAGTCGATACACCAACCCGAACCGGTCTCGGAGGGGTGATGTCAGGGCACCTGCTCTCGTGGTCGCGCCGACCAGCGTAAATCGAGGCAAATCAAGCTTGACCGTCCTGGTGGCCGGACCTTGCCCGATCACCAAATCAAGCTGATAATCCTCCATCGCGGGATATAGCGCTTCTTCTACCGATGCGGGAAGACGGTGAATTTCATCGATAAATAACACATCATGCTCTTGGAGATTCGTCAGTATCGCCGCCAGATCACCGGCATGGGCCAATACCAGCCCTGAAGTGGAGCGCAAGGATGCTCCCATTTCCTTAGCAATGATATGTGCGACTGTGGTCTTCCCCAAGCCCGGCGGACCGTAAAAAATGGCATGGTCGAGGGACTCTCCCCGGCGCTTCGCTGCCTCAATACAGATGCGCAGCGATTCCTTCATCGTATCCTGCCCGACATACTCATCAAGCGTTTGAGGCCGGAGAACATGTTCCAACCCCCGCTCGTCGTCCGTCGCCCGATTTGTCATCATCCGCTCGACCATAACAATGGCCCTTTTGCTATTGAGCTGGTTCCTGACTCGGCTCCATCCGGTAATTGGGCGGAGGCGGCACGGCCCCCTGACCCGGCGTTCCCGTACTCCCGCAGTCCGGCGGGCAGGTCGTCATCCCCTCGCTGGGATCCGGCAAATTCATCTCCATATTGGTCAATTGACATTGCGACAACCGCCCGCCGTCTTTGCTGCCGCAACGCCCAGGAAGCGACGAACTGCCGATTTCAGTATAGTCTTCCGGACATGAACCGCAGACCGCCAGCATATTGACTCCGAGAGGCACACATTGGACGAGGGTCGGATCACCATCTTTGCAAATTTGGGGAGCCTCGGTTACACCGGTCGTCGCATATCCCTCCGGACAAGTTCCACACACCTTCCTGATACTCTTTTTCTCCCCGGCTGATTTCGCCTCATCGGCAAAACCGACAGACGGATACCCCCCTAAGATCAGCACCATCGCCATACCGGTGATGATACACCGTCCGACGATCACCCCTTTTTCACTCACCATATCTCACCCCCTTACAAGCTCTTTGAGCCCTTCTCGGATCAGATGCTTGAGCGCAATCGGACCCGGGGCCGCCTTTGTGACGCGCCCCAGGGCGTCTTTGGCGTCCTGCCGGCGATACCCAAGATGCACCAGAGCGGATAGCGCATCTTCGAACGGACCTTCGGGATCTGCCGCTTCAGGCGACACCGACTGAGTCGAGCCCGTCTGAAGCTTCCCCACCTTGTCCTTCAGCTCCAAGGTGACACGGCTCGCCGATTTTTTCCCGATGCCCGGGATTGTTGTGAGTTTGTCGACATCATCCGTCCGAATCGCATGTAGCAACTCCGGCACCGGAAGGTTCGACAGCACGCTGAGCGCCAACTTGGGCCCGACCCCCGACACGGTGGTCAACAGAAGAAACAGCTCTTTTTCGTGCGGCGAAGAAAACCCGAACAGCTGAATCGCATCTTCCCGAAGATGGGTATGGATATTCAGCGCCGTGACTTCGTCAAGATTCGGCAGGGCGTAGTAGGTACTCAGAGGAATGTGCACTTCATACCCCACACCCTGTACGTCCAGCGTGAGGTGGGTTGGGGACTTAAACGCCAACTTCCCCGTGAGAAACGCGATCATCTCGTCTCATGACTCAAGTGGCAGTAAGGCCCGTTAGGTGACAATCCGTTCGTCCTTGTTTGACCTTCAACGGCGTCCTGCTGAACCGACCTCGCCGTCGGTGCCGACAGGCGGCGAAGGCCTGGGCATTCCCCCGACATGCTCATCCGAGGATTCTCGGTCGCGTCTCTTTGCGAGCGCGCGCCGGATCGGAGGTCTTCGTCACCCCGCCGCAATGGCGACCTTCTCCATCACGTCATCGGGGATATCGAAGTTGGCATGAACTTTCTGCACATCATCATGCTCATCCATCACTTCCATTAACTTGAGCATTTGTTCAGCCGGCTTTTCATCGAGACGAACGGTATTTTGAGGAATATAGGTGATCTCGGCCAATGTGGCTTCAACGTTGGCATCGGCCACCGCTTTTTTGACGGCTTCAAAATCCTGAGGGCCCGTGACAACCTCGAACGTGCTGTCCCCCACTTTCACATCTTCGGCGCCGGCATCCAGGGCGAGCGAAAGGAGCGCATCCTCTTCGACCTTGCCCTTTTCAATCGTCAGCAGTCCCTTTTTGTCGAATTGCCACGACACCGCTCCGGCTTCCGCCATATTTCCGTTATTTTTTGTGAAGAGGCTACGGATTTCCGCTACCGTACGATTACGATTATCGGTGGTCACTTCGAGCAAGACCGCGGTTCCTCCGGGCCCATATCCTTCCAAGGTAAACTCTTCGTACGAGACCCCCGGCAATTCTCCCGTTCCACGCTGGATGGCCTTTTTCATCGTATCGCCGGGCATATTGGCTTCCTTCGCCTTGGATATAGCCAACCGAAGGCGCGGATTCCCATCCGGATCGCCGCCGCCCCTCGCCGCGATCGTCAGTTCCCTGATAATACGAGTAAAGATCTTCCCACGCTTGGCGTCCTGGGCCCCTTTATGCCGCTTGATGGTCGCCCAGTGACTATGGCCACCCATATGCTCGCCTCCTCCACGTCGATGACGATCTCTGGACCCGCTAGAGATGTACGGTGAAATTCGTGATGTGTGTTTGGAGTAGAGGTAACACAGGCCTCGGAAGGGTGTCAATCGAACAGGCTATAGAGGGTTTAGGACACCCTATTCATGCCGATCATGCCAGGCGACC
>JAOUPN010000464.1 GCA_029879905.1 Nitrospira sp.
TTCCCCTTGGTCTTTTCATCAGCCTCCTTGGCCTTGGGAATAATCTGGTCCCAGAACTGATGAATCGCTTCGGCCAAAGCTGCTATTTCATTCTGCCCAAGAAAGAGCAGGTATTGAGTCTTGCCTCCTTCAGCAGCTTTGAGTTTGACGTATGACAAGGCTATTTCTGCCTTGGCCAACGTTTCGGCATGTGGGTGCTTGCCATCCAACCGATCGGCGATGGCCTGATACACCCTCTTGGTCCGCACCGCGAGTTCATCTGGACCGAAAAACCCCTCGCCTTTCTTTTCACTGAAATAACTGCGGACTGCCCGCTTGAGGCACTGACTGGAGATGCGTGCGCGGCGAGTGCCACCGAACCAAGCATCTTTTGGAGCGCCAGTGTCGTCTCGATTCAGGTTCGAGGGGGCAAAATGTTGCAGGGCATGGATTTCGATCACGGTCTTCATGCGGTTTTCTCCTCCTTGGAAATGGATTCTGTTTCCATGTCATCTGAGATGTTTCTGTAGAAATCTTGTGCCCACCCGTTCTGGGTACGCTTCCGATCGTCGTTCCAATACAGAAGACCTGTTAGGAGCGCATCAAAATCTATAGGTTGCTCTTTGAGCAGGGCAACCATCTGACGCAGATGGTGAGGCAGCTGGTCACTGTCTGAATCAAGCAGTGTGATGAATCGACGTTCGGTACTGGTGGAGCCACTTGCCACCTGATAAACCGCACATGCCTTTCCGATAGTCATCAGGCCACCTAGACGTTCCTCCCGCCAGTGAGCAGCCCAAAGGCCGGCCACCAGGTAGTGCATCTTCCGCCGCCATGAATTGCCCTCGTCCTTCACGAATGGTTCAACATACGAATACGCAGGCACAAAGGCTCCCGGATCAAACGCCAAACTACGCCGCAGCACCGCTCGCACCTTGGTATCTTTCTGATTGAGGCCTTCCAGCCATTCAATAAATCTCCTCATGCTTCCTCCATCGCCGGTGTGAATCTTAGGATTTCCTCGTCGAGTTCTTTCAACTTGGCCCGTATGATCCCATCGGCTTTCACCAACGCACGAATCGCCCAGGCATCGCCCGTAGACACCGAGCTGCGATGTTGCTCCCAGGATTGGGCCACGGCATCTCGTATTAATATGAGCCACTGACGGCGAATTTCATCAACATCACAATCAATGGTGTATGCGCTCAGAAGTTCAAGAAAGCGAGATTCAAGAGTTGACCAATAGAGATGAAGGGGCATGGCGACGTCCGCCATTTTGCCTATTTGGAGTACCTCTTCCTTTCTTAAACTCGACCCTTTTTCTTTTTGGCGCCGAACTAGGATAAACCGATAAAAAGTCCATAGAGCAGAACGCAATTCACTCCCACTATCTTCTGTCACCGCAAGAATTGATTGAACCGAGGACCTGACATCCACCTCGCTGGACAACGCTCGTGGCAGCACAAATAGCGTGTTGCGCCAGAAATCCACTTTAGCCTGGCCGCTCTTGGTTTTTTGTCCACAAACGAGTACTCCAATTGGCCATCTCGCCTTATCGTAGCGGCAAAGCAAAATGGCGTTCTCAAGCACCAATGGGATCTTGTTGCCACCTCCAGGCAATACTGAGTCAAAATACCGCCACAAGTCCTTATCTTCTCGAAACTTAAGCGGGGTAAGCCCTAGCGTCTGACTCTCCTGGTAGCAAAGCATTGGATCAATAAATACGACATCGCTTGCTTTGCTTATGCCCGATGCAAACCCTAGAGTCGAAATCGTGTCACCCCCTAAATCGTGTAATGCAATTGAGCGAGAACGCCATGAATATAGATCAGCGTATCCAGAAATCGATTTTTTCGGCCCGGCCCTTAGGACCTCTACAGATTCTGGAGTTTTTTCCCATAGAGCCGAATCGCCCTGAGTAATGTGGTTGGCCTGGGGCTTAAGACACAAACACAACGTCTCGTGGAGAGTGGCCCCTAAAACAATGAAGAAAACAGATCTGGCGGAAGGTGCGTCCAAAGGCTGGGCAAACTCGCTCTTTGCAACCGCGAGGTCAAAAGTATGCGCCGCGAGTAGCCACCGCGTGCCGGCTGGCAATGAAATGGGCATAGGGTTTGTGACATCCAGATGATCAAACAGGACCTTTGCATTATCTGCATTATGCTCAGCAGCAAGCTTTGACCATGCCTTCCATTCTTTTGGTTTGAAACCGGGAACCTGTCCAAATGGATATTTGTCATCAAACAACCAGAACCGATCTCTCCACTTTTCGAGATAGGCTCTGATCTTTTCACGAGGCAGCCCATCTCTAAAACATTTCTTGGCTTGGTCGATGTCAGTCGGACCCTCCAGAGCGCGGTACAGAACGGCGAGTAAGAACCTGTGCAAGGAAGCCACGACCAATGGCGACGGATCTTCGATTGCTGCGATCTCCTTGGCCCGCAACAGGGTGTCTTGGATCCCCAGTTCCTCTCGGTTCCCATTAAGGAATCGAACCGGAATCCATTTCTCATCAATCAAATTGAATCGGCTCATTCGCTCTCCTTTGCCTCGTACACCAACCCCAGATCCTCATCAAGGCGCACTGTGGTATCTTCGACCCAGCGCCCATCCGCATCCAGTCGCAGTGGGAAACAGTTGCGCAGAAGCGACGACTCTTTCCAACCTTCTGGCACTCCCAACTTTCTGAGTTGCTGGGCCACCCCCTTGCGCGTGAGACTGATGGCTCGCAGAAACCAATCCTTAGATTGAGCAAATTCTGGAATATTCTTTGAGTCGAAAATATCTTCCGTCCATAAGGGGACCGCTACCACAGAAT
>JAOUPN010000465.1 GCA_029879905.1 Nitrospira sp.
AGACAAGTTCTCCACGTTCACATAGGGAAGCGGTATCGAGACTGCCGGCAGAACAGGTCTCTGCTGCCATCAGGCAGGAGCTGGAGTCAGACTATGAACGATATGCACGTGTGGTGACCGGCCAAATAGAGCCGGCAGGGTCGGAGTGGAGCCGGCCCACAGCCTGCATCGAGGATCTCGACGTCTATCGGTCCGTCTATCTCCCCTATGAGGTTCTTACCTGGGGCGGAGACATAGAAGCGATGTTCCCGGACACATGTCGTCGGCTTGTCGCACAAGGCATATCGCTGTCACGGTTTGTGTCCTTCTGGTTTTCCCGGCCGCAGTCGACGTCGGGTCCGTACGATTTCTTTCTTGTGAAGATCATACGGTTTCTCGCATTCGTCCGTGATGTCGCACCGGAATTGATCGATGTCGCCGAACAGGAGGCCGAGACGCTCCGCCACGATTACGACTTTGCCAACGAACTGCCGCTCCAGAAGGCGGGTGAGGGAGTATGAATTTTTGGCAAGCCCTCCCCCGTCCGGTGTTGGGTCTCTCTCCGATGGATGGTGTAACCGACGCCACGTTTCGTGCCGTCGTCGCGCAGCAGGGGAAGCCGGACGTTACCTTTACAGAATTTACGCATGTCCACGATGTGTGTCGTGGTCCGGAGGTCTGTTTGGAGCCGCTGGTCTATAGTGAGGTTGAGCGGCCGATGGTCGCCCAACTCTATGGGAACGATCCGGAATTGTTTTACCAGGCCGCCCATGCGGTGTGTGAATTGGGTTTCGATGGATTGGATATCAATATGGGCTGTCCGTCGAAGAGCGTGGCGGCATCCGGGTCAGGTGCCGGTCTCATCAGAACTCCTGAATTGGCTCGCGCCATCATGCAGGCGACTCGGCGTGGGATCGAGAATTGGGCGGCTGGTGGGACGCTCCGACAGGCCGGATTCACCCCTGCCAGGGTGGAGGCCTTTCAGCGGCTGAATCAGGAACGTGGGAGTGAGCATCGAACACTCCGCCGGAGTATCCCGCTTTCCGTGAAGACCCGGATCGGCTATGACTCGGTCACGGTAGAATCATGGATCGATTATTTGATGCAAGAGCAGCCCGCTCTGATTTCGCTTCATGGGAGAACGCTTCGTCAAATGTACCGTGGCGCTGCGGATTGGTCGGCTATTGCGCGGGCGGCTGCGGTCGTGAAGGGGACGGGAACGTTATTGTTCGGCAACGGCGATATCCATAGTCTCGAAGACGCCATGGTACGTATTCGAGAGACCAGTGTCGACGGCGTGTTGGTAGGGCGGGCCGTTCTTGGGGCTCCGTGGTTTTTCCGCTCAAAGGAACGGATTCGCGAGTCGGTGCGTGAGACCGATGGGGCTGGTGTTGAGTTACGGGCCGATGATGTTTCTCTTGATCAGCGCTTTGCCGTCCTGCTGGATCATGGCCGCCAGTTTCAGGCGCTTTGCGGCCAAAAGCGGTTCTACCGGATGCGGAAACATTTAGGGTGGTATTGCAAAGGATTTCCCCATGCCGCCGCGCTTCGATCGAGAATGGTGCAAGTCTCATCGTTGAGCGAACTTGAAGGTGTGCTCAATGACTATCGAGCCAGTCGGGTTCTGGATTCGGTTGAGATCGAACCGGCCGACGAGACGGATATGCCGGCATCACGATGCAGTTAGTCCTGGCATCCACGTCGCCCCGCCGTCAGGAATTACTCGCGCTACTAGGGGTGTCCTTCGATGTGTGTGCCCCGACGTTTATCGAACAGCCGATTCCAGGCTGTTCACCCCTTGAACATGTTGCTCGCTTCGCGCTTGAGAAAGCGAGATCCGTCGCATGCAGCAGACCGGATGATCTTGTCTTAGGGAGCGACACAGTAATCGGGTCGCACGGCTGCATCTTCGGCAAACCACGTGACCGTGCCGACGCGCGTCGTATGCTGAGAGGCCTGGCCGGTCGGCCTCATGATGTTCACACTGCGGTGGCTTTGTGTGGTCGCGCACAAGCGATCGAATCCGTCGACGTGGTGACGACCAGGGTGTACCTGAAGGCGGATCATGACGGCGCAATCGAACGGTATCTTGAAACAGATGAATCGCTAGGAAAGGCCGGAGCCTATTCGATTCAGGGGCAGGGAGGGGATTTGATCGAGAAGATAGACGGAGATTTTACAGCTGTGGTGGGGCTGCCGTTACGACTGACTGCAGACCTCCTCAGTGCAGCGGGTTATCCTGTCCCGCAGGATGTCGAGGAGATCTATCGACGACAACCCTATCCGAATTGGAACCGGTTCGCGGGCTGATTGCATCAGGGGAGTGGTTCCCCTAAAATATCCCGCGCATGCGGCATGTAGAAAATTGAGACGATCTTGAGGGGGAAGGTGTCATGGATGTGCGTAGAGCAACGGTGCTAAGCGGAGTGGCTGGCCTTATCGGAATCATGGTCATAGGGGTTGGGACAGCTTCGGCCATTGACGTGACCCTCTCTCTGGAAGACGCGCGCAAGTCCTTGGAATCCGGTCGAGCCCCGATGGAAAAAGCCGATACGCCGGATGATGTAAAAAAAGTGTTGCAGCAGGCCTCGTTGGCTACCCGTGTCGGCGCCGACCCCGAAAAAGATCCCTGTGGCGCCAGCGCGATTCTCCGCACCAAGCGGTATCGGCTTGAAGCATTCGGCCGTCAAGAAGCGGTGGAATCCAAGAAGCGAAAGAGCGATGTGCGCATGCCCGAGGAGTTCGTAAAAAAAGTGATGGATATGCCCAACATGGAAGTCGAGGTACAACTCTGCGGCGACGATGAGTATTTCGCCG
>JAOUPN010000466.1 GCA_029879905.1 Nitrospira sp.
CCATTGCCTGGGAGAGGCGCGAAAGACGCCGGCGCCGAATCGATCAAGATCATAGCGTGAGGAAACACTGGCGATCATCTCGATGGCGCAACAGGCAAGCCCGAACGTCATCGGCCACAGGGCCGACTTTCTGGCCCAGCCGACCACGGCATCCAGGTTGGTCGTGATGATATTCGCATCAAACTGCCGCTCTAATAAACTCACGTCGCTCCGCTCCAGTTTTAAGTTTTTAGTGTTGAGTGCTGAGTTTTGGGGCTGACTGAAAACTCATAACTCATAACTAAAAACTGCGCGCTCTTGCGCGTTAATCCCACTCCAACGCCCCCTTCTGCCATGCGTACCAGAATCCAACGACCAAAACGGCAATGAAGAGCACCATCTCGATTAACCCGACCAGCCCCAGTTCCCTGAACGCCACGGCCCAAGGGAACATGAAGACAATTTCGATATCAAAGATCACAAATAACATCGCGATGATGTAATACCGCATCGGGAATTGCACCTTCGCGTCTTGGAACAGCGGGCTCCCGCTTTCATAGGGCGCAAGTTTTGCGCGGTAGGGACGGTTCGGGCGGATGAACCCGCCGAGAAAGAGGGTAATCGTGACTACCGCGATCGTGAGCCCGATGAAGATCAGGATCGGGATATAGTTGAGAGGTACAGCTTCGTCCGACATTATCCAACCGGTCTAGAAGGTATCTGGTTTTCTTCCGTCACGAGTACGGATTCGATCTCCTACGCGCCCACCTTGGATTCCAGTCCTGTCAATGCTGATTCCATAAACGGCTTATATTTCAGTCCGTCGAGGTTCGGAGCTTCGATGCCTTTGTGTTGGACCAGCACCTTAAAGATGCCCCCCATCCCGTTAGGCTTCAACAAATGAATCGCCGACTGAAACTCCGGACTCTCCGGTTGCAACTCGGCCATCATGGCTTCCACCCCAAGCCCCATCAGAAAGCTCAGCTGATTGGTAAACCCGGTGATCTGTAACCCGTGGGTTTCGCCGACGGCAGCCAAACTTGAAAAGTCCACATGGGCGGTCATGTCCTGAGCGCCGACACATTGATAGGGTGTTTCGTTGGTCGAATGTTTGGAGTAACAGAGGAACGTGCCGGTCTTGCGCTCAGGCCGATAGAAATCATGGGCCGTATGCCCGTAGTCGATCGTCAGGACAACGCCTCGGTTCAGACATCGAGCGACCTGCTTCATCCAGTCCAATGCTTGGAGATTCACCTCGGTTCGGTACCCCTCCGGCCAGTTGTGGTGCAGCTCGCGAAGATGGGTGTCCAACGCGGCGGTCGAGAGGGGCTTAAGACAGTCGACGAACTGCCCGTCCTGATAGTCCACATGGACTTCCTGAAGGCCTTCGCTCGTCATATGGATTCGGTGAATCGGGAAGGCGTCCAGCAATTCGTTACTGAACACCATGCCTGTGACGCCGGCCGAAGCAAGAGCGTCAAGTTGGTCTGCCCAGGTCATCATGTCGGGTTCGGTCAGCCACTGGGAGAGATTGTGTCGTTGGATCTTGCGCATCGCGGGACTACGGTCGATCAGGATATAGCGAAGCCGTCGACGAAACGACTCAGAACCGATTCGGCAAGCTGAAAGGATATGTTTGGCCAGCAGCCCCTTACCCGGTCCCATTTCGACCAGCGTAAAGGGATCGGGCTGTCCGAGTAGCCGGTCGATTTGCTCAGCTTGCCGTGCCAGGGCCTGTCCAAGGATCGAGTGCACATCGGAACTGGTATAGTAGTCCCCCTGCCACCCGATACGTTCAGATCCGTCTTCTGGCCCTCGCATGTAGTACCCAAATTGCGGATGATAGAGCGCCAGTTCCATAAATCGCGCAAACGTGATAGGCCCGAAATCGTTGATTTCTCTGGAGATATCATCTACGAGCTCAGGGTGTCCGCTTGCCACAACTGACCTTCTTTCAGCGTTCACGTAAAAAAGTGACACCCATAGCAGACGGGTGGATTCACCCGTCTACTATGGCGTCAAGAAGTGGCGTAGGGTAGCCGCTGGCAGGGGCTTAAGTCAAGGTTGAGATGAGGGGGAGGGGGGGGACCTCGTTCTGAAGTTCGTGAGAACATTCTGACGATAACGGTATGATCGTCACGTTCTGGTGAGTTCTGTTTTGCTGTCGTTCTCTGACCTGTTCGGTCAGGATTTATAGAAGCACATACGTCAAGTCTACCTTAGTTTGTCGGAGTGTGGAGATCCTGCAGAGGTTCGTTCTCTCTTTCATAGGGATCCCTGGGTCTGTGGGACTGGTGCGGAAACTCGGGACCCGTTCTTGCCGGAGTAGCCGCGATAGAACCGGCATCCTTCCTCCCCGTTCCCCTCTCTATTCGGTTGTGGGCCTCTGGTTCTTGGCGCTCGCCATGGCGTGTGGTTATATGAATGGCTGGAAGAGACCATGCACGCCGGCATTGCGGTGCACCGATGGGGTCGCCTTACCCTTTCTTCTTTTTCTTCTTCTGGACTCGGGTGTGGGGGTTGGAGCTTCTGCGACCGGCGTGCGCCAGTCCCTATTGATATAAGAAGAAAGGGCTAAGCGTGCAGGCATTGCGCCGTCTCGGCGCAGCATCGTAGGCGCGCTTGGAGAGAGTGATGTGGTTCAGGTGCAGTGGGTGCAGGTCAAGTTATGCCGGAGCTGAAGCTCCAGCCCTCACACCCGATCTCCTCCCTCACGCCCCGTGACACTTCTTATATTTCTTCCCGCTGCCGCAGGGGCAGGGATCGTTGCGGCCGACTTTGGCGTCGGAACGTACCGGGGCCGGAGCAGAA
>JAOUPN010000467.1 GCA_029879905.1 Nitrospira sp.
GTACGCAATATCACCGATCCGCTCGATGCCGTCGGTAATACGACCAAGGCGGTGACGAAGGGGTACGCTATCGGTTCGGCCGGACTGGCGGCGGTGGTGCTGTTTGCCGAATATGCGCGCGAAGTGGCAGCGCATAATCCTGCGCTGGCGGCGTTCGACCTCTCGAATCCGAGCGTGTTAGTCGGATTATTTCTGGGAGGTATGTTGCCGTTTATCTTTGGTGCTCTTTGTATGAAGGCCGTGGGCGAGGCCGGCGGCTTGATCGTGGAAGAGGTGCGGCGGCAGTTCCGGACCATTAAAGGTATCATGGAAGGAACCGGAAAGCCGGAGTATGGTACATGCGTCGATATTGTGACACAGGCGGCCATTCAAAAGATGATGATCCCCGGCTTAATTCCTGTAGTGTCGCCGATTCTGGTGGGCTTGATCCTGGGCCCGCAGGCGCTTGGCGGTGTGCTGGTCGGCAGTATCGTCACAGGCCTCTTTGTCGCGATTTCCATGACGAGCGGCGGCGGCGCCTGGGACAATGCCAAGAAGTTTGTTGAAGAACAGGGACTGAAAGGAACCGAGACACATAAGGCGGCGGTAACCGGTGATACGGTCGGTGATCCGTATAAGGATACGGCCGGTCCTGCGGTCAATCCGATGATCAAGGTCATCAATATTGTGGCACTCTTGATCGTCTCGTTGATTGTCTAATAGTGTCGTTCGGTCACCCGCCTTCGCAGGAAGCCACGGCTGCTTG
The DNA here is from genome assembly GCA_029879905.1 of Nitrospira sp. Classification (GTDB taxonomy): domain Bacteria; phylum Nitrospirota; class Nitrospiria; order Nitrospirales; family Nitrospiraceae; genus Nitrospira_D. The sequence continues at coordinate 746 of JAOUPN010000467.1, forward strand.
GCCTTCGAAGCCGAGCGGATTCGGCGAAGTAGGCGAAGGCCGTGGGGCTCCACACGTTTCGGGTTTCGCGTTCCGTATTTCACTGTATGACGTGAAACCGGCATTTTGACGTGTGCATCAGGTAGGTCGAAACACGAGCGTGAAACCAGGAACTCAAGAGTGAGTGACGGGAGACAATATGCGACGAGTGATTTGAGGGTCGGCTTGACGAGGTGTTGATCCTGGAGTAAGGTGACGGCATGGGATGATGCGTGGAACGGTCGACCATGGTCTCTCCAGGAGGTGCTCGAATGGAAAAACAGGAGCGCAAACAAGAACCAAAACGTGAGCCTCAGAGCAAGGAAGAGGTCAAGGCAAATCCCAAAGTTATTGAGGCCGGAAAAAAACTGAAAGAAGATATCGATAAGCTTGTTGATGAAATCGACGACGTATTGGAAAAAAACGCCGAAGAATTCGTCAAGAACTATGTGCAAAAAGGAGGAGAATAGTCTGAAATTTGTCTAGACGTTCTCTTCCTCCGTCCACGATTTTTCCTTCCCGTGTCCTTGAACTCTTGGTTTTTCGTCCGGAATATCTCTCCAGATAGATCCCGGTTCCTGCTCCTCGGCGATCGGTTTGACAAAGGGGCGCAGAGGCATTACCATCCGTTTACCCTGCAAAATCATACTGATAAGAGGCGAATAGTCGGTTGATCAAGAGTGAGCCGTAAGGGTGAGACGGGGGAGGACGACCTCTTTCATCATGTCGACCAACAAGGAGCCTCTCATCCATGTCTTTCGCACAATCATTTCCGCTCTCTGAGAATCGACGAGTGATGGAAAGAGGAGACGGGCTGAGTGACCGATGAAATTCAGGATGTGCAGAGCGTGTTGTTATTGAGGAACGGATGAAATCGAAACGGTGGGTGTTTCGCGATATTGATCCGACGCGACGGTCGGCGTTGGCTCAGGCCTTATCAATTTCTTCTGCGACCGCTTCGTTGTTGCTTGCACGAGGTGTGACGACGCTTGATGAAGCCGCGGCATGGATGACTTCCGGAAAGCGTCATGATCCGTTTTTGATTCCCGACATGGATCGTGCTGTTGATCGTCTGCAACGGGCGACGGCAGAGGGTGAGCGGATCTGTTTTTATGGTGATTATGATGTCGACGGCATGTCGGCGACCAGTATTTATTTCTCTTTCTTTCAAGGCCTTGGCGCCAATGCCGGGATATATGTGCCTCATCGAATGCGTGAAGGATACGGTTTGAACGAAGGGGCGGTTCAAAAATTGGCGGATGAGGGCGTAAGACTACTTGTGACGTCGGATTGCGGAACGACCTCGCATCAGGAAATTGCGTTGGCGAATCGGTTGGGACTTGATGTCATCGTCACGGACCATCATCAAACGGATGACGCGGTGCCGCCGGCAGTGGCTGTGATGAATCCTCATCGGCGTGATGCGCAGTATCCGTTTTCGGGACTGTGTTCCGGTGGGTTGGCATACAAGGTTGCCTGCGCCTATGAGGAAAAATACGGCGGCGGTGAGGTGCCGGCAGATGCGATGATAGACCTCGTTGCGTTGTCTACCGTGGCAGACGTCGCGCCGTTACGAGACGAGAATCGGGTATTTGTACGCGAAGGGTTGGCGCAAATTTCTCGCGGGTCTCGATGTGGCATCAGAGCGCTGAAGCAGGTCGCCGGTGTCACAAAGGCCTGTACGGCGGAGACCATTGCCTTCAAGCTGGCGCCCAGGTTGAACGCAGCGGGACGGTTGGATGATGCGACAAAAGGCGTCAGGCTGCTGACGACGGATTCTGAGATAGAGGCAAAGCAGTTAGCCGAAGAGCTTGAGCAGTTGAACCGAGCTCGTCAGCGGCTGGAGGCCGGTATCATGCGAGAGGCGATGGAAGCAGCCGAAGCGAGAGATTTGCCCGGCGCGATTGTCTTGGCTTCACGCCAATGGCATGTCGGGGTCGTCGGTATCGTTGCGGCTCGTCTCGTCGAACGGTTTCATAGGCCGGCTGTTGTTATTGCCATTGATCAGCATGGTGTCGGCAAAGGG
>JAOUPN010000468.1 GCA_029879905.1 Nitrospira sp.
GCCAACAGGGGCAGATTGGCCAACGGAATCGCCAAGGCTCGCAATGAGGTCTGTTCACCGGACGGAAAGGTCAGAAAGGCCGTGGTAATCACCGCACCCAATGCGCCGCCACGCAAGAGTACCGCGGTACCGATCCTTCCCGGCCATGGCGGTGGAACTCCTGGAACATGCAGACGCATGACATCAGCCTGACGGGACCGGACAAAGATGGCCTGTACCAGGACGATGGAGCCGAGAAGCAGACAGGCCAACTCCACAGAAAAGATACGGTTCGACCGTTCCTGAAGCCGTCGCCCTTGACTTTGGATCTGCCGATCAATGGTCGACAACAGCACCTGGTCGTTAGTTCGTTGCGCCAACCTGGATGCCAACCGGTTGTAGAACCAACCGGCCGGGAGCGTTTCTGCCAGCGAGGACTGCAACTCCAATGTCCTGTCGCGATCTATGGCATGACGACCGTAGGCTGTCTCGATCCATTCGCCATAGAGCGGCAACGGAGGAGGCAATGCCCTCCACTCCCTGGATGCTGCAAGCGCATGAGCTTCTTGCCCCGACTCTCCTTGCAGAATAGCCAATTGCAATTTGGCAAGGGGATCTTCTGTTGTCTGCACCAGCTCTTGGTACCATTCGATCGCTTGAAGGCGTTCTTTCTCGGCACTGGGGAGCGTCCATTGCGCGATCTGCTGTTGCCAGAGCGGGGACCGACTGAGTCCCTCTCGCGCATCCATTGATCGTTCAACCATCAGCTCAAGCGCGCGAATCGGCTCATCAAACTGCTCAAGCTTCGGCAGGGTTGCGGAGAACCAGATGATCGCACCAAGCGAAGCCATGAGGATAGCCGCAGCAACGACAGTCATTGCGCGAGAAAAGGGCGACCGAAACGGGTTTGTGGAGAATCGGGATGTCGATGAATGCTCGGCTTCAGACCATTGATGGTGGCCGATTTGAAGGCTATTGTCCGTCATGCGCGGGGACTATAGCATAGGGCTATTTCTCCTCCATACCCCCCCGAAATGGCTACCCGCATGATGTTCAGGGACCAGGCCATACCACAGACTAGGTGCTTGTTCCGCGCAGACCTGGGACAGACTCTATGCGAAGATCCGTCTCGCTCACCTCGCAACCTGCATCGACGACTCTGCAAGGCGTGCTACGACGAGGTCCGGCGGCTAGCCGAAGCATGCGCGGATAGGGGGGGCTACAGATCGAGGATGATTGTGATACGCCGTTCAATCTCTTCGATGGCCTGTGCAGGCAGCGCACCGATTTCTTTGGAGAAGGACTCATTGGAGACGGCAATCAGTTGCCCAAGCAATAAATCGCTGTCACAGTCGAGTGCCCCTGTCCCTTTGTGAAGTCGGTACCGCAGAATACCGGGGTCTTCGATCAGTTTGCTGGTTGTGGGAATCACGATGGTAGACGGATAACCTGCCTCATTCACCAGGTTGGATTGCACGACCAAGGCAGGACGAAGCTTGCCCGGCTTGGTCCTCACCCGTGGATTGAAGTCGACGATGTACAGATGTCCTCGTTTGATGTGCATTTAGGCGTCCGACGTATCACGGCTGACGGCGGCCTGTGCAAGTTCCTGATGTTCTCGTTTGTCGGCCGCAGCACACCGGAGGACCGATGCTCTGATCTCTTCACGCAGTCTCACTTCAGCAGTGTGCTGCTCAAGCGTCTTCAAGGCCGCCCGCAGGACACCTGCCTTGGTGGGAATGCGCAATTCTTTCTGAAGCCGCTCAATCTGTTGCTCTTCTTTCTTGGATACAGCAATGGCCCCCATTAGTAGTCTCCTTATATTTTCAATAGTGGAATTTATAATTCACAACCAAACATGTGTCAACCGATCATGATTATGGCTACGACTACTGAAGCACGTTCAGGTTGAGGGTCCTCAGCCCTCTGACCTCCTCGACATGGCTACCTGTATGGTGTTGGCCAGACCATATAACCATCACGATCAAGGGTTTCGAGTCTCTCATTCCACGTCCCATCATAGAACGTGGACCGTGCTCCCTGAACCATGTAGCTGACCAGTCGAAATGCGCAACTCTAACCCCGAGAATCGGGGACTCGAAACTTGGAGTCTATCCGCTGGATATTCCCGCATAGCCTCCGACGGCAAACTTGGCTATACTGGGTCCCCATTGATGGCATGGAGTCATTCACGATGATGCAGGATTTCATTCCACCCCGCCGAGTCCTATTGGGACCTGGTCCCAGCACTGTACACCCACGGGTGCTCAATGCCATGGGGACCCCCTTGATCGGACATCTTGACCCGGCATTTCTCTCGCTGATGAATGATGTGCAAACCCTTTTGCGTCAAGTATTTACAACGGAAAACACCTTCACCATCGCAATTTCCGGCACAGGCTCGGCAGGCATGGAGGCAGCCATCGTCAATCTTGTCGAACCCGGTGATGCCGTGGTTGTCGGAGTCAACGGTATATTCGGTACCCGCTTGGCGACGATTGTGGAACGGTGCGGAGGCAAGGCGATACGTATCGAATCCCCTTGGGGACAGATCATCGAGCCGGATGCAATCGAAGCAGCAATCAGGAACGTGGGATCGGTCAAAGCCGTGGCCATCGTTCATGCCGAAACCTCAACAGGAGCATGGCAACCCCTTGAGCCGATAGGGAAAATCTGCCGCGAGCATGATGCACTCTATATCGTCGATGCCGTGACATCCCTCGGCGGAGTGCCGGTTGAGGTAGACCGGTGGGGCATCGACGCCTGTTACAGTGCCACACAAAAGTGCCTGAGCTGTCCACCGGGACT
>JAOUPN010000469.1 GCA_029879905.1 Nitrospira sp.
TGGGCCGACCTTCAGGATATCAGACAACTCGCGCAACTCGGCTTCCAGCTTCTTCACATGCGCCACCGCCCCGCTCCCGGTCTGCGCCTCGATTCGGCGGACACCGGCAGCGACACCGGTTTCTGAAAGGATGCGGAACAGCCCGATCTCCCCGGTATGCCGGCAATGGGTCCCGCCGCAGAGTTCTTTGCTGAAGGACTCCACCGTCACCACGCGCACATGCTCACCATACTTATCGCCGAAGAACGCCAGGGCGCCCTTGGCCACGGCATCCTGGATGCTCATGACTTCGGTCTGAACCGCTTCGTTCTTCCGCACCTCCTCGTTGACCATCGACTCAATGTCATCGATATCACGAGGCGACAGGGGTCTGAAATGGGCGAAGTCGAACCGTAGCCGATTCGGCCCGACCAGCGAGCCGTATTGTTTGACGTGCGGACCAAGCAAGTCGCGCAACGCCGCATGAACCAAATGCGTCGCCGTATGATTACGGGCGGCATCCTGCCTCAACGAGCCGTTCACCGTGACCCGTAACCGTTCTCCTTCACGAATACGTCCCGTTCGAACACGGCCTTTATGCAGAATCAACGTCGGAAGCGGTCTGGTCGTATCCTGAATATCGACAAATCCTTCAGGCCCTACCAACGTCCCTTGATCGCCGACCTGTCCGCCCCCTTCCGCATAGAACGGCGTCACCTCCAACGCCACTTCAACCTCATCCCCTTCTGCCGCTTCTTTGACCAGCTGATCGCCCTTGAGGATCGCACGGAGCACCGTCTCACATTCCAACCGGTCATAGCCGACGAACCGAACAGATCCGACCTGTTCGGCCAATTCCGACACGGCAGGACGCGCGGTTTCCTGCACAAACCCACCGGTCTTGCGCGCGCGGGTTCGCTGTTCTTCGATCGCGGCATCGAATCCCGGTTCATCCACCGTCATACCCTGCTCCCGGCATGCTTCGGTGATCAGATCCATGGGAAATCCGTATGTATCGTAAAGCCGGAATACGTCGTCGCCCGCCAACATAGCCCGGCCGTCGGCGCGTGTTTTTTCCATCAGATCGTTCAAAATAGGCAACCCTTGATCGAGGGTAGCGATGAACCGCTCCTCCTCACCCCTGGTGGCTTCGGCAATCGTGCCGGCCGCCGCACGCACCTCCGAATAGACGTCCCCCATCTGCTGCACCACCGTTCCGGCGAGGTCATGTAAAAACGGTTCGACGATGCCGAGCAACCGACCGTGACGCGCCGCCCGGCGCAGAATACGCCGCAACACGTAGCCGCGACCTTCGTTCGAGGGTAACACCCCGTCGGTCATCAGAAACGTGATCGCTCGAAGATGATCCGCAATGACCCGCATCGACCGATCTGCGCTGTCTTTCTCGCCACGTCGGATCCCCCCCCGTTCGGCGATGGCGTCCAACAACGGCGTGAACAAATCGCTGTCGTAATTGCTATGGACCCCCTGTGCCACCGCGGCCAACCGTTCAAGCCCCATTCCGGTGTCGATGCTGGGCTTCGGCAGCGGATTGAGTGTTCCCGTCGCGTCGCGGTTGAATTGCATAAAGACGAGATTCCAGATCTCAATCACTCGATCGCCTTCACCGTTGGGACGATCATCCCCCGGCACGGACGTCCCCTGATCGAAATGGATCTCGGAACAAGGACCACAGGGTCCCACATCGGCCATCTGCCAAAAATTATCCTTTTCGCCGCAACGGACGATACGTGACGGGGAAACCCCGATCTTCCTCCAGAGCCCGTCGGCCTCTTCATCCTCACGGAAGATCGTGACCCACATCCGGTCCTTCGATAAGCCGACGGTCTCCGTCAGAAACTCCCATGCGAACGCGATCGCGTCCTCTTTGAAGTAATCGCCGAAGGAGAAATTACCGAGCATTTCAAAAAACGTGTGGTGGCGTCTGGTATAGCCCACGTTTTCAAGATCGTTATGTTTACCGCCGGCACGCAGACACTTCTGCACGGACACGGCCCGTGCATAGGGACGCGATTCCTCGCCCAGGAATACCCGTTTAAATTGATTCATCCCGGCATTGGTAAACAACAACGTCGGATCGGCCTGTGGGATCAAGGCCGAACTCGGCACGGCTTGGTGGCCATGGCGTTCGAAATACCGGAGAAAGGCTTGCCTGAGTTCCTGCGCGCGTTGTGTCATGACACAGACCCCTTGTTACCGATGCACTGTTCCATCATACGTCCGATCGTGTCCTCACCGAAACCTCGCCGACGAAGGAACGAGACCGCCTGTATCGACGTCACACAACGTCCGCGTCGTTGCGCAGCGTCGAGCGCTGAGCGGGCCAACTGATCCTCATCGATTGTTTCGAACGCTCGGCCGATCGTCGACTCGGCGATTGAATCCTCCACGCCCCTCACATCCAACTCGTACTTCAATCGCTCCCGTCCCATCGGCCGGTCTGCCATCCGACGCATCACCCATCGCTCCGCATAGGCACGGTCATCAAGATAGCGAAGGTCGGACAGCCGAGCGACCACCTGTTCGATCTGATCCGGTCCGGCGCCTTTGCGAAGGACATAGTTGCGAACTTGGGCGCATGTTCGATCACAGACGGCCAGATATCGCACCGCAAGACGCACCCATCGATCCAGTTCCTCCGAATCCGACGACTTACCGATGTGCGCGTTTTTCATCGGATCGGCCCGGGGACTTTTCCGGCTTTCCCGCCGGCTTTTCGTCCTTTTCATTCGGCTTCTTGCCGTCTCGGCCCGGCACATCGGCCAACGCCCGAAGCTTG